>DATKAS010000127.1:0-6965 GCA_035497855.1 Acidimicrobiales bacterium | reverse complement strand
CGGGCTGCTCGCGGGCTACCACCGCAAGCGGACCGACACCTTGATCGTGACGATCATGGACATCCTGCTCGCGTTCCCCGCGCTGGTGCTCGCGTTGATGCTCGTGACGTTCGGACAGGCGCCCGACGGTGGTGACCGGCACATCTCCCTCGGGCCCATCCACTTCACGCTGAGCCGGTTCTGGTTGGTCGTCTTCGTGCTGGGCCTCCTGTCGATCCCGCCGCTCACACGCATCGTGCGGGCGAGCACGATGTCGTTCGCGAACCGTGAGTTCGTGATGGCATCACGAGCGCTCGGCGCGAAGAACGGCCGCGTGATCAGCCGAGAGATCCTTCCGAACGTTGTCCCGCCCATGCTGGCCTTCGCCTTGACGGGTCTGGCGGTGCTGATCGTCGCCGAGGGGGCGCTCGCGTTCCTCGGGCTCTCGGTGCGCCCACCGAGGCCGTCGTGGGGCTTCATGATCTTCGAGGGAAAGAACCCACTGCAGTCCGGTCAGTGGTGGATCTCGCTGCTACCGGCGCTCTTCATGTTCCTCACGATCCTCGCGATCAACATGATCGGTGACGTGGCTGCGAAGCGGTTCGACATCCGGGAAGCCGTCGGGTGAAGCGGGGCCAGCTCGCGAAGAGCATCGCCAATCAGCGCGTCCAGACCGGACCGCTCCTCGAAGTCCAGGACCTCAAGACGCACTTCGCCACCGACCTCGGCATGGTCCGCGCGGTCGACGGCGTGTCCTTCACACTCGACCGCGGCAAGACGATCGGCATCGTCGGCGAGTCGGGCTCCGGCAAGACGATCTTGTCGCGCTCGGTCATGGGCCTGCTGCCGAGTCGCAACGTCGAGCGGTCGGGCAGCGTGGTGTTCGAGGGCCAGGAGATCGGGAACCTGCCGCCGGCCGCGATGCGGGAGATCTGGGGCACCGAGATGGCCATGGTGTTCCAGGACCCGATGACCTCGCTCAACCCGGTCGTGAAGATCGGGCGTCAGATCACCGAGTCGCTCAGATACCACCTCAAGATGTCGAAGGCTGACTCGACGGCGACCGCGGAGTCGCTTCTGCGATCGGTCGGCATCCCCGAGCCCGCGCGCCGGCTCGAGGAGTACCCCCATCAGCTGTCGGGCGGCATGCGCCAGCGCGTCACGATCGCGATCGCGCTCGCGTGCGGCCCCACCATCCTGTTCGCCGACGAGCCGACCACCGCGCTCGACGTCACCGTGCAAGCCCAGATCCTCGACCTGCTGCAAGACCAACAGCGCGATCGCAACATGTCGATGGTGCTCGTCACCCACGACCTCGGCGTCGTGGCCGGCCGCACGGACGAGATCGCCGTGATGTACGCGGGGAAGATCGTCGAGAAGGCACCGACGAACGCGCTCTTCTCGAACGTGAAGATGCCGTACACCGAGGCGCTGCTGAAGTCGATCCCGAAGCTCGAGAACCACAGCCACACCCGGTTGCAGGTCATCGCGGGTCGGCCGCCTGACCTCATCAACCCGCCGAAGGGCTGCCGGTTCAGCCCTCGCTGCATCTACGCGCAGGACAAGTGCCGCGAAGAGGAGCCCCCGTTGCAGGAGGCCGAGACGCCGGGGCACCTGTTCGCGTGCTGGTTCCCCGTCGGGAGTCCGGAGGGAGCAGAAGCGCTCGCTCGCAACCGGGCGCTGCTCGGCGGCGGGCTGGTCGACACCACGCCACCAACCGAGGCCGCCGCACCCACGACCACGGAATCGGCGCCTGCACCGGCGGAGGCCTGACGTGGCCGGGAGCGGCACCGCGCATCTCCGCGACTCCCCCGACACGATGCTGCGCGTCGAGTCGCTCGTCGTCGAGTTCCCGCTCGGCAACACGGGCCTGCGCGTCAACGCAGTGTCCGGGATCAGCTTCGACGTGATGAAGGGCGAGACCCTCGGCCTCGTCGGCGAGTCGGGCTGTGGCAAGTCGACGACCGGCCGGGCGGTGATGCAGCTCCCACGCCCGACGGGCGGCAGCGTGATCTTCAACGGTCGGGAGCTCACCTCGCTCGACGAGGAAGGGGTCCGCCAGCTGCGTCCGCAGATGCAGATGATCTTCCAGGACCCGATCTCGTCGTTGAACCCGCGGCGCAAGGTGCGCGACATCGTCGCCGAGCCGCTCGCGATCTGGAAGGTCGGGTCGGACGCGGATCGCACCGTGAAGGTGAACGCGGTGCTGGAGGACGTCGGCATCGACCCCGCGATCGCGGCCGACCGCCGGCCCCATCAGTTCTCAGGCGGCCAGTGCCAGCGCATCTGCGTGGCGCGCGCGCTCGTGATGGATCCGAAGCTGCTCATCTGCGACGAGCCGGTCTCCGCGCTCGACGTGTCGGTGCAGGCGCAGATCCTGAACCTGCTCGAGGACATGAAGGCGCGCTACGGGCTCACGATGATCTTCATCGCGCACGACCTCGCGGTCGTGAAGAACATCAGCGACCGCGTCTGCGTGATGTACCTCGGGAAGATCTGCGAGGTCGCGCCTCCCGACGACCTCTACCTGGCGCCGGCTCATCCGTACACCGACCTCTTGCTCAAGTCGATCCCGGTGCCCGACCCGACAGTGAAGCCCGATCCGGAAGGCCGCATCAGCGGCGAGCTGCCGTCGCCGTTGTTCCCGCCGAGCGGCTGCCGGTTCCGCACACGCTGCCCGAAGGCCGCCGACCGCTGCGCAGCCGAGGAGCCGCAGATCCGTGACCTCGGCGATGGTCACTTCGTCGCCTGCCACTTCCCCATCGGCCACCCTGAAGCGCCACCGACGGACGTCGCCGAGACCGTGCCGGTCACCGCGGCTGCCGCCGAAGCGCAACCGAACGGGGACTCGCCCGCGGGCTGATCTCGGAGAGGGGCGGCAGTGGCCCAGATGACGCGAGTGCGCACGCGGCTCACCCGAGCCACCCGCCGAGAGCAGATCATCGACGCCGCGGTCCTGGTGTTCAAGGGCCGTGACCCGAACGACGTGACCTTCGAGGAGGTCGCCGACGCGGCTGGCGTTTCGCGTGCGCTCGTCTACAACTACTTCGGCGACCGGCGCGGTCTCGTCGCCGCGGTGTTCCAGCGTCACACCCAGCGGCTGCACGCCGCGGTGATCTCAGGCTTCGACGGCAACGAGTCGTTCCGTGAGGCGGTCGAGAAGGTCGTCCGCCATCACTTCGAGTACGCGCGCGACAACCCCGACGGGTACCGCACCGCGACCGGCGACGGCCCGACGCGCCATCCCGAGGTGATCGAGGACCGGCTGGCGATGCTCGGTGAGGCGTTCGGCGGAGGCCCCGAGGCGCGCCTCGTCGCCCGCTCCGCGCTCGCGCTCGTCGAGGCAGCAGCACTTCGGTGGCTCGACCGCGGCGATCTGACGATGGAGCGCGCCATCGAGCTCGTCACCGAGCTCATGTGGGGCGGCATCCAGGCGACAGAGGGCGTCGGCCTCCGCCACCGCCGGGTCTGGTCGCTCGAGCTCGACGAAGCCGAGCTCAGCGCTCAGCGGTTCTCGTAGCGCGGCGGGCGCTTCTCGAGGAACGCGCGCATCGCCTCCCGATGGTCGGCGGTCGCTGACGCCATGATCTGCTGTCGGTTCTCGAGGTCGATCGCGGCCTGCATGCCCGGGATCTCGAGCGCCGACCACATGCCCTCCTTGGTGAGCGCGACCCCGAACGGCGTGTTCTTCATGACGAGCTCGGCTTCGGCGTAGGCAGCGTCGAGCAGCACTTCGTCGGGGACGACGTCGAGCACGAGCCCGAGCTGCTGCGCTTCGGCCGCGGTGAAGATGCGTCCCGTGAGCATGAGCTCGTGCGCGTGTGCCGCGCCGATCAGCCGCGGGAGCAACCAGCTCGTGCCGATGTCGCATGCCGAAAGGCCGATGCGGATGAACGCGGCGTTGAACTTCGCCGTCTCTGCCGCGATGCGGATGTCGGATCCGAGCACCAGGGCGAAGCCGCCACCCGCTGCGGGGCCGTTGACCGCGGCGATGATCGGCTGCGGGAGGGAGCGCATGTGTGGGATGAGCGCTGCGATCTGCTTCTGCACCGCGAACCCGGCTTGGGTCGGGCCGAACCCTTCCGTGTGCGGCGCCTGGCCGTAGCCCCCGAGGTCGAGGCCGGCACAGAACCCCCGTCCCTGCCCGGTGAGAACGACGACCCGGCAGGTCGGATCGATCGCCACGTCGTCGAGCACGTCGTGGAGCAGGCCGATGAGCTCGGCCGTCATCGCGTTCAGCTTGTCAGGCCGGTTCAGCGTGATGAGCCGCACGCCTTCGCGCGGCGTCGAGACGAGCACGGGATCCATGGCGGTTGAACGTACAGTGCGTCCATGTCGGCTGACCACGTCAACGATGCCGAGACGGTGCCTCCCCCGACGTTGCAGGAGGTGAGCGACGGCATCTTCGCCTACGTGCAGCTCGACGGGTCGTGGTGCCTCAACAACACCGGCTTCCTCGTCGGGCGCGACGGGGTGACCGCGATCGACACCTGCGCGACCGAACGGCGCACGCGCTGGTTCCTCGACGCGCTCCGGACCGTGACCGACGCGCCGGTGCGCGTCCTGGTCAACACGCATCACCACGGTGACCACACGCACGGCAACTGGTTGCTGCCCTCGGCGGCGGTCGTCGGTCACGAGCTCTGCCGTCACGAGGTGCTCACGACCGGCTCGATCACGAAGGGCCTGTGGCCGTGGGTCGAGTGGGGCGAGATCGAGGTATGGCCTCCGTTCGTGACGTTCGACGATCACCTGTCGGTGTGGGTCGACGACGTCGAGGTGTCGCTGCGACACATCGGTCCCGCGCACACGACGAACGACGTCGTCGGCTGGGTCGCTGACCGCGGCGTGCTGTTCACCGGTGATCTCGTCTTCAACGGCGGCACGCCGTTCGTCGTGATGGGCTCGGTCGCGGGATCGCTCGACTCGGTCGATCAGATGCGCGCGTTCGGCGCGACGACGATCATTCCCGGACATGGTCCCGTGTGCGGACCGGAGGTGTTCGACCAGCTCACGCGGTACTTCGAATTCGTACAGCGCATCGCGCGGGAGGGCAAGGACGCGGGGCTCCCGCCGCTCGACGCCGCGCTGCAGACCGACCTCGGCGAGTTCGCCGAATGGCACGACCGCGAGCGCATCGTCGGCAACCTCCACCGCGCGTATGCAGAGCTCGACGGAGCCGAGAACGGGGCGCGGATCGACGTCGTCGCAGCACTCACCGACATGGTCACCTACAACGGCGGCAAGCCACTGCGCTGCCTCGCATGATCACCCGCGTCGTGCGATCGGCGCTGCCGATCGACCTCGGCCCGACGCTCGCTCCGTTGCGCCACGGGCGCTACGACCCGACGATGCGGATCGACGCGAGCGGGGTGTGGCGCGCCGTGCGCACGCCGGACGGCGCGGCGACGACGAGGTTCAGTGGCGGCGGTCACGAGGTCGTGTTGGACGCGTGGGGCGAGGGCGCAACGTGGGTCTGCGAGCACGCGGATGACCTCGTCGGCGCGAGCGACTCCCTGGGTGGGTTCACGCCCGCCGACCCGATCGTGCGCGAGCTCCACCGTCGGCGCCCCGGGCTGCGCGTCGCGCGGTCGCGGTGCGTGCACCCGTTGCTCGTGGCGACGGTGATCGGGCAGCGCGTGACGGGCATCCAGCACGCGCGGTCGTGGGCATCGGTCGTGCGCCGCTTCGGCGAGCGGGCGCCCGGTCCGGCCGGGCTGTGGCTGGCTCCCTCCCCTCATCAGCTCGCCGCGCTCCCCTACTACCGGCTGCACCCGAGCGGCATCGAGCAGGGACGCGCCGACACGATCCGGCGCGCGTCGCTCGTAGCCGCGGCGCTCGAGCGAGCCGTCGACTCGCCCCCGGTCCTCGACGCGCGGCTGCGCAGCATCTCGGGCATCGGGCCCTGGACGAGCGCGCTCGTCTGCGCCGGCGCGGCAGGCGACCCTGACGCCGTGCCCGTCGGCGACCTCCACCTCCCCGGCATCGTGTGCCTCACGTTGTCCGGCGATCACCGCGGCGGCGACGACCGCATGCTCGAGCTGCTCGAGCCCTACGCGGGCCACCGCGGTCGGGTGGTCCGGCTCTGCGTCGCGGGCGGTATCGCTCCGCCACGCCGCGCTCCCCGCCGAGCCCTCGTCCCGATCGCCGACCTCTGATCCGCGTCAGGGCACGTAGCGGCCGAGCCAGGCGGCGCTGCACATCGCGACCATCAGACCGCTCGACACGACGAGCGTGGGCCACTCGATCTTCCAGCGCCGCGCGAGCATCGCCATCGCGATCACGACCGGGAACGCGTTGAGTCCGTAGCGCTCGAGCGAGTTGAGGTTCGTGGCGGAGAGCGCACTGAGCACCGCGATGCCGGCGTACGCGCTGTACGAGGGTGGAAGCCACCGGACGCACAGGATCACCAGGGCGATGAGCGCGATCGCGAACGGCGCATGGAGGCCGTCGAGGAAGCGCTGCGATCCGAAGAGGTCGCCGACGGCGCGGACGACTGCGCGCAGCGGATCGATCCACTCGCCGCGCAGATCGCCCTGCTGACGGATGGGCTCGAGCGAACCGATCGACACGAGGAAGACGAGCAGCCCAGCCACGGGCGCGACGACGGCCGCGAGCCGCGCCAGCCGGTCCCGCGACCGCGCGTGGCGCCACCCGCGCAACGCCTCGATCGCGGCGGGCACGGCGAGGACCACACCGAACGGCCGGGCGAGGCCCGCGAGCAGGCCGAGCCCCGCGGCCCATCCCCACGCACGACGGCGCAGCGCGACGAACACACCGATCGCGCACACGAGGTACAGCGCCTCGGCGTAGGCCCAGACGAGCACGAACGCGGGCGGCGCGAGTGCGAGCAGCGACGCGCTCAGCCGAGCCGTACGTCGGTCGGTCAGGTCGATCACGACGAGACGGTGGAGGAGCGCTCCGGCCGCGAGCGCAGCCGCGTTCACGATCAGAAGGAGGGCGATCCCTTCGTTGCCGCCCAGCAC
>DATKAS010000126.1:0-17000 GCA_035497855.1 Acidimicrobiales bacterium | reverse complement strand
GGTGTCCGTCGACGACTTCCTCGAGCAGGTCTCGCTCGTGTCCGACACCGACGAGCTCGACGGCGACAGTGGCGCCGTGGTGCTCATGACGCTCCACTCGGCCAAGGGCCTCGAGTTCCCCGTCGTGTTCCTCATCGGATGCGAGGACGGTGTGTTCCCCCACATCCGCTCCCTCACCGAGCCCGAGGAGCTCGAGGAGGAGCGAAGGCTCGCGTACGTCGGCATCACCCGCGCGCGCGAGCGGCTGTTCGTCAGCCATGCATGGAGTCGCATGCTGTGGGGTGCGACCCAGTACAACCCGCCGAGTCGATTCATCGAGGAGATCCCCTCCGAGCTCGTCCAAGTGGTCGACGGCGCTGGACGGGCGCCCGGTCGAGCCTCGATGCGTGCGCACTACCGGTCCGACGGTGGCGGTCGGCGTGAGGGCTTCGGCCCGGTGACCGGCGCGGCGCGCGATCGCATCGTCGATCAGGCGATCAGAGCGGGGGAGCGTCCAGCGACGACCGGAGCCGAGCGTCTCGGCCTGCGCATCGGCGACGATGTGCGGCACGCGAAGTTCGGTGACGGCGTCATCCTCGGCATCGAAGGCAGCGGCGACAAGGCCGAAGCGATCGTGCGTTTCAGCGGGTTCGGCGAGAAGCGCCTCCTCCTCTCGTGGAGTCCCCTCGAACGGATCGGTCCGTGATCCGCGCGGCGATGGATCGGGTGCGCATCGCCGGCGCGCACGACCTCACGTTGGGCACGTTGCTCGAACGGCTCACGCACATCCACGGGCCTCGCACGCTCATGACGACCGCCGACGAGCGCCTGTCGTTCTCGCAGGCAGCCGATCGTGTCGAGCGGTGGGCCGGCACCATCCATGCCGAGGTCACCGGCGGCAGCCGCGTGGTCTTGATCCTCGACGGCTACGACCTGCTGCTCGCTTCGCTCGCGGTGTCGCGTGCAGGGGCTCTCCCTGTGCCGATCAACTCGCAGATGCGAGACGAGGAGATCGACCACGTCGTGTCCGACGCCGGCGCTGCGATGGTGGTCCGCGACCCGATCGAGCTGAGCCGGGGTGGCACGCGGCTCGCGCGATCGATCCCGGCTCGACCGAGCGACATCGCCGCGCTCTTCTACACGTCGGGCACGACCGGCAAGCCGAAGGGCGTCGAGCTCACCCATCGCGGCCTCCTCGGCACGATGGGAGCAGCGACGCTCTTCCCCAACGACCTGCGTCGCGACGAAGCGGTCATCGCGCTTCCGGTCGCGCACATCTACGGGTTCACGGCACTGCTCGGCCTCGCGGCGGCGGGTGTGCCCGTGCACTACTTCCCGCGCTTCCGTGCCGACATGGTGCTCGACGCCATCGAGCAGCGGCGGGCGACGATCTTCATGGGAGTGCCGGCGATGTACCGGCTCATGGCCGAGGCCGGCGCCGAGCGACGCGACCTCAAGAGCGTGCGGGTGTGGGCGTCAGGAGCCGACGTGATGCCTGACGACCTCGCCCGTCGCTTCCAGAAGATGGGCGCGTCGGCGACGCTCCCGCTCGTCGGTTCGGTCGGCGACGCGCTGTTCGTCGAGGGCTACGGCATGGTCGAGCTCGGAGGAGGCGTCGCGCTCAAGGTCGGCTCCAACCTGCTCGCGATGCCCGGCTATCGCTTCAAGGTCGTCGACGACGACGGCCGCGAGGTGTCGGTCGGGCAGGTCGGCGAGCTGTGGGTCAGCGGCCCGGGCACGCTGCGGGGCTACTACGGCGACGCGAAGGCGACCGCCGACGCGCTGACCTCCGACGGGTGGGTGCGCACCGGCGATCTGGCGCGCCGCGGTCTTGGCAACACCGTGAGGTTCGCCGGGCGCAAGAAGGACGTGATCAAGCACGGCGGCTACTCCGTGTACGCGGTCGAGGTCGAGGCCGCGCTGACCGAGCATCCCGACATCCTGGAAGCCGCGGTGGTGGGCCTGCCCGATCCGCGCAAGGGCGAGGTGCCCGTGGCTGCGGTGCGCGTGCGTGACGGCTCGACCGCGACGCCGTCCGAGCTCGTGGCATGGGCGACCGAGCACCTGTCGGATTACAAGGCGCCGCGCCAGGTCGTCATCGTCGACGAGCTGCCGCGCACGGGCACCACGAAGGTGCGGAAGCGCGGGCTCATCGACCTGTTCGAGTCGCGGGGCTGATCACCCGCCAGTTGTGGTCGTGAGCCGTCCGGTCACGAGGATCGTCGTCGTCGCCCCGGTCGTCGACGTGCCCTGACCGGGGTTGCCTCCCGGCGACAAGTCGATGATCAGCACCCCGCTGTCGTCGACCCGCGTCGGGTAGTGAGGAAGGTCGCCGCCATCGGGCGGAACGGCGGCCTTCGTGCACGGGTCGGTGAACACCTGCTGCGAGGTGTCCCACACGAGGGTGCAGGAGCGATCACTGCCCGGCACCCGCGCGTCGAAGGCCACCCAGCCGACGTCGTCGTTCGCGCCGATGTGGTTGACGTAGATGTCGCGGGTTCCGCCGATCAGCAGATCCTGGAACAGGAGCGGGCCATCCCGGTCGATCCGGTCGGCGAGTGGCCCGACCTTGCCGACCTCGAACTCGTTGTCGCCGAGCCGGACCTGGGTCTTGCCGTTGCTGGTGAGCAGGCCCGCCGCGAGGAACGCGCCGAACGCCACTACAGCGATGATCGCGGCGATCACGATGCCGCGGCTGCGACCGCGCTTGTCAGGCCTCGCGGGGTGGTAGCTCGATTGGGTGCCGGAGGCGGACACCGACCTATTGTGCCGGTCTTGTGAATCGCCGCTATCGAGTCGTCGTCGCGAAGCCCGGCCTCGACGGACACGATCGTGGAGCGAAGGTCATCGCTCGAGCCTTGCGAGACGCGGGCTTCGAGGTGGTGTACACCGGCCTGCACCAGACTCCCGAGCAGGTCGCAGAGACCGTCGTGCAGGAGGATGCCGACGCGGTCGGCCTCTCGCTGCTGTCCGGCGCGCACCTCACCTTGTTCCCGCGGGTGATCGAGGAGCTCGCGGCACGCGGCCGCGACGACGTGCTGGTGTTCGGGGGCGGAGTGATCCCGAGCGCCGACATCTCCGTGCTCAAAGAACAAGGTGTCGCTGAGATCTTCACACCGGGCGCGAACCTCCACGAGGTGAGCAGCTGGCTCGAGCGCGCCCTCGACGGGCTCGACAAGGACGAGAACGAGAGCTGAAGGGACGAGGTCGTGGATCTGTTCGAGTACCAGGGCAAGCAGTACTTCGCCCGATTCGGCATCCCCGTGTCGCCGGGAGGTGTCGCGGACACTGTCGAGGAAGCCGTCGCCGAGGCAGACAAGGCCGGCTATCCGGTCGTCGTGAAGGCGCAGGTGCAGGTCGGTGGTCGCGGCAAGGCCGGTGGCATCAAGCTCGCGGCCAGTGCCGACGAGGTGCGAGTCCATGCGGGGAACATCCTCGGGATGGACATCAAGGGCCACGTCGTGAAGCGCGTGTGGGTCGAGAACGCCTCCGACATCTCGGCGGAGTACTACGCGAGCTTCACGCTCGACCGCTCGGCGAAGAAGTACCTCAGCATGGTGTCGGCCCGCGGGGGCGTCGACATCGAGCAGGTCGCCGACGAGGAGCCCGACGCGATCGTGAAGACCTGGATCGATCCGGTCGACGGGCTGAGCCTCGAGCAGGCACGCGAGATCGCGATCGCGGCGAACCTCGATGCCGAAGCAATCGACGGCGCCGTCGAGATCCTCACGAAGCTCTATCGCTGCTACGTGGACGGCGACTGTGACCTCGCGGAGATCAACCCGCTGATCCTCACGCCGGACGGGCGCGTGCACGCGCTCGACGCGAAGGTGAGCCTGGACGACAACGCCGCGTTCCGCCATCCCGAGTGGGAGGAGTACGCGGCGACCGTCGAGCTCGACGACAGGGAGAAGCTCGCTCGCGAGAAGGGTCTGCAGTACATCGGGCTCGACGGCAGCGTCGGCATCATCGCGAACGGCGCGGGTCTGGCGATGAGCACGCTCGACGTGGTCAACCAGGTGGGTGGCCAGGCGGCGAACTTCCTCGACATCGGTGGCGGCGCGAGTGCCGACGTGATGGCCGCGGCGCTCGAGGTGATCAACTCGGATGAGAACGTGCGGGCGATCCTCGTGAACATCTTCGGTGGCATCACGAAGGGAACCGAGGTCGCGAACGGGATCGTCGAGGCGCTCAGCCGAGTCGACGTGAAGGCGCCGATCGTGATCCGTCTCGACGGCACGCTCGCAGAGGAGGGGCGGCGCATCATCGCCCCGCTTCTCTCCGATCGTCTCATCAGCCAACCGACCATGCTCGACGCGGCTCGCACCGCCGTCGCGCTCGCCCAAGGGAGCAAGTGATGGCGATCTTCGTGGACGACACCACCAAGGTGATCGTGCAGGGCCTCACGGGTGGGCAGGGCCGCTTCCACGGGCTGCGCAACCGGGACTACGGCACGAAGGTCGTCGCAGGAGTGACCCCGGGGAAGGGCGGGCAGGACGTCGAGGGCATCCCGGTGTTCGACTCCGTCGCCGACGCGGTGGCCGCGACCGGAGCGAACGCGTCGTTCATCTCCGTGCCGCCGAAGGCTGCGCCCGCAGCGATCCTCGAGGCCGCCGCGTCCGACATCCCGTTCGTGGTGTGCATCACGGAGGGCATCCCTGCGCACGACGAGGCCCGGGTCTTCAACACCTTGCTTCGCGACCACCCCGGCACCCGGCTGCTCGGGCCGAACTGCCCCGGCATCATCAGCCCAGGCAGGTGCAACATCGGCATCACGGCGGGTGAGATCGCGCAACCCGATGGCCCGGTCGGCATCGTGAGCCGCTCGGGAACGCTCACCTACCAGGCGCTCTACGAGCTGAAGCAGAAGGGCATCGGCGTCACGACGTGCGTCGGCATCGGCGGTGACCCCGTGCCAGGCACGTCGTTCATCGACTGCCTGCGCGAGTTCCAAGCCGACCCCGACACGCGCGCCGTGATGATGATCGGCGAGATCGGCGGCTCAGCAGAAGAGGAAGCGGCCGCGTTCATCGCTTCCGAGATGGACAAGCCGGTCGTGGCGTACATCGCGGGCGTGACCGCACCGGCGGGCAAGAAGATGGGCCACGCCGGTGCGATCGTGTCGGGAGGGAAGGGCACCGCGCAGGGGAAGATGGACGCGCTCGCGTCCGCGGGCGTGACCGTCGCGCAGAACCCGACCGAGGCCGGGGATCGGATGGCCGAGCTCGTCGCTCGGCTGTAGCAGCTACGCCGAGGGCGGAGGAGGCGGCGGCGAGCTCGGAGGAGGAGGCGGCGCGGGCGGCGACGCGCCCGGTGCGGCACCCCCACCGCCGGCAGCCGGCTGCGGGTTGAACCCGATCGTCTCCATGACCGCGCCGACCACCAGCGCGATCGCTCCGAGCAGCATGAACCAGAACCCGATGCCGAAGTCGAGGCCGCCCTTGTCGACGATCAGGTACCCGAGCATCAGCAACCCGGCGAAGATCGACAGCGCGAAGCGGATCTCCTTCCACGTGAAGCCGACAAGTGGCTCAGGCAGCTTCGTGCCGGCGAAGACCCTGAGCGCAGCCGAGCCGCCCACGATGAGTCCGAACAAGGCGACGTAGGTCGCGATCGGGAAGAGGCCACTGCCCCACGCGCTGCGGCTCGAGCTTCCGAACTTGTAGAAAGCGAAGAACGAGAACAACAGGCAGACCAAGCCTCCGGCCATCATGATCCAGTCGGGAACGGTCGGTTTCTCTTTCACGTCGGGCGCCTCCCAGGTCCAGCCGAACGCGAGCACCGTACCTCCGCACGCGCGCTGAGTGACGGATTGTGGTACCTCGCAGAAGTAGGTTGCCTGTGGTGCGGATCGGGGTGCTTGCATCGGGCAGCGGCACGAACCTCCACGCGATCCTCGAAGCAGGACTTCCCGTGGTCGTCGTCGTCTCGGACCGGCCCTGCCGAGCACTCTCCGTCGCCGCCGATGCGGGCGTGAAGGCGCTGCTGGTCGAGCGGACATCGTTCGGGCCCTCGTTCGACCGTCTCGCCTACACCCACGAGGTGATCGACGCGCTCGAATCCCACGACGTCGACCTCGTTGCGATGGCAGGGTTCATGACCATCCTCGACAAGCCGTTCATCGACCGATGGCCCGGCCGGGTGCTGAACACCCATCCGTCGCTGCTTCCCTCGTTCGTGGGCGCGCACGCGGTGCGCGACGCGCTCGAGGCCGGGGTGAAGGTCACCGGCTGCACGGTGCACATCGCCACCGCAAACCTCGACGCCGGGCCGATCGTCGCGCAGGCCGCCGTCGACGTGCTTCCCGGTGACACCGTCGAGTCGTTGCACGAACGGATCAAGGTCGCTGAGCGCCGCCTCTACCCGGCTGCGATCAGGGCGCTCATGGAGGAGGTCGAGTGAGGGCACTCCTGTCCGTCTACGACAAGACCGGCATCGTCGACTTGGGCCGTGGGCTGCACGACCTCGGGTGGGAGCTCGTGTCGAGCAGCAACACCGCGCGGGCGCTTCGGGAGGCAGGGTTGCCCGTCACCGACGTCGCCGAGGTCACGGGTGTGCCCGAGATGCTGGGCCACCGCGTGGTGACGCTGCACCCGAACATCCATGGCGGGCTGCTCGCCGACCTCGACAACCCCTCTCACGTCGAAGACCTCGAGCGACACGACATCACGCCGATCGGGCTGATCGTGTCGAACCTCTACCCGTTCGTCGAGCGGCCCGACGTCGAGACGATCGACATCGGCGGCCCGGCGATGGTGCGCGCGGCGGCGAAGAACCACGCGCACGTCGCGGTCGTGGTCGATCCTTCGGACTACGGCACGGTGCTCGACGAGCTTCGACGCGACGGATCGATCTCGTCGGCGACGCGGCGGGCGCTCGCGAGGAAGGCGTTCGCGCACACGTCGGCGTACGACGCGGCGATCTCGGCCTGGCTCGCGTCAGAAGGCGATGACGACGTGCTGCCACAGGTGCTCTCGCTCACCCTCGATCGTGTGCAAGAGCTGCGTTACGGCGAGAACCCGCACCAAGCCGGCGCGCGCTATCGCTTTCGTGGCCTGCGCAGCTGGTGGGACGACGCGGTGCAGCACGGTGGCAAGGAGCTGTCGTACCTCAACCTGTTCGACGCCGAGGCCGCGTGGCGGCTGGTGCACCAGCTCGGGGATCGGCCCGCGGCCGTCGTCGTGAAGCACGCGAACCCGTGTGGTGTCGCGGTCGCCGACGACATCACGTCTGCGTACATCGCGGCGCACGAGTGCGACCCGGTGTCGGCATTCGGCGGCATCGTCGCATTGAACCGCCCCGTGCCCGATTCGCTCGCGCAGGCGCTGGCGCCGGTGTTCACCGAGGTCGTCGTCGCGCCCTCCTACGACGACGACGCGCTCGCGACGCTGACCGCGAAGAAGAACATGCGGGTGCTCTCTGCGCCGCCGCCCGGTGCACGCATCCTCGACATTCGCTCGATCGACAACGGACTGCTCGTGCAGCAAGCGGACTCGGTGTCGATGGACCGAGCCGCGTGGCGTGTCGTGACGAAGGTCGCGCCGACCGAGGAGCAGTGGCGCGACCTCGAGCTCGCGTGGATCGTCTGCGCTGCTGTGTCGTCGAACGCGATCGTCCTCGTCGGCAACGAGCGTGCCGTCGGCATCGGCGCAGGGCAGCAGAACCGCGTCGATTCCGCGCGGATCGCCGCGACGCGTGCGGCAGGTCGAGCCAAGGGCGGCGCGTGCGCGAGCGACGCGTACTTCCCCTTCCGCGACGGCCTCGACGCCGCGGCCGAGGCCGGGGTCGCCGCGGTCATCCAGCCAGGCGGCTCGATCCGCGACGAAGAGGTCATTGCCGCCGCCGACGAGCACGGCCTGGCGATGGTCTTCACCGGCGAGCGCCACTTCCGCCACTGACGGCCCACCCGTCCAAACGCTCCGTTCGCGCGATCGCCGCACTATGACGCGGCCGAGCGCGCGAACGCTGCCCAGTGTCTGGCAGGCTGAGGTCGTGAACATCCACACCCACAGCTACGACGCCGTGATCGTGGGGGCAGGGGGGGCCGGCCTGCGGGCGGCGATCGAGGTGGCCGGCAAGTGCCGCACCGCCGTCATCACCAAGCTCTACCCCACCCGTTCGCACACGGGGGCGGCCCAGGGCGGCATGTGCGCCGCGCTGGCCAACGTCGAAGAGGACTCGTGGGAGTGGCACACCTTCGACACGGTCAAGGGCGGCGACTACCTCGTCGACCAGACCGCGGCCGAGATCATGTGCCGCGAGGCCATCGACGCGGTGATCGAGCTCGAGCACTTCGGCCTGCCGTTCAACCGCACGCCCGAGGGTCGCATCGACCAGCGTCGGTTCGGGGGCCACACCCGCAACCACGGTGAGGCGCCTGTTCGGCGCGCGTGCTACTCGGCCGACCGCACGGGTCACATGATCCTGCAGACGCTGTACCAGCAGTGCGTGGCGCGCGACGTGAACTTCTTCAACGAGTACCAGGTGCTCGATGTCGTGTTCGAGGGCGAAGGCGCCGAGCGGAGAGTCGCGGCGGCGGTCGCGTACGAGCTCGCGACTGGTGACCTCCACGTCTTCCAGACCAAGGCGATCCTCTTCGCGTCGGGTGGGTTCGGGAAGATGTTCAAGATCTCCTCGAACGCGCACTCGCTCACCGGCGATGGTCCGGGCCTGCTCTACCGCCGCGGCATCCCCATGGAAGACATGGAGATGTTCCAGTTCCACCCGACGGGCATCTACAAGATGGGCATCCTGCTGTCCGAGGCGGCGCGTGGCGAGGGCGGCATCCTCCGCAACGCCGACGGTGAGCGCTTCATGGAGCGCTATGCACCCACCGTGAAGGACCTCGCGCCGCGCGACATGGTGAGCCGCGCCGAGCTGCTCGAGATCCGAGAGGGACGTGGCTGCGGTCCCAACAAGGACCACGTGATGCTCGACCTCACGCACCTTCCTCCCGAGCAGATCGACGCCAAGCTCCCCGACATCACGGAGTTCGTGCGCACGTACCTCGGCATCGAGCCGAAGAAGGACCTCATCCCGATCCAGCCGACCGCGCACTACGCGATGGGCGGCATCCCGACGAACATCAGCGGCGAGGTCGTCGTCGACGCCGAAGGGACCATCCTTCCCGGTCTCTACGCGGCGGGGGAGTGCGCGTGCGTGTCGGTCCACGGCGCGAACCGGCTGGGCACGAACTCGCTCCTCGACATCGTGGTGTTCGGCAAGCGGGGCGGCAGGTCGATGGCCGAGTTCGTCGCCAGCGCCTCGATGCCCGAAGTGCCCGGAGGTGCCGCCGACGACACGCGGGACCGCATCGAGCGCTTGCTCGCGTCGACGGGGAAGGAGAACGTGGCCGACATCCGCACCGAGCTGCAGGACGAGATGATGGACAAGGCGTCGGTGTTCCGCACCGAGGAGAGCCTCGCTGCGATGCTCGACATCCTCGGCAACCTGAAGGATCGCTACACGCGCGTGGGCGTGCAGGACAAGGGCGCGGTGTTCAACTACGACCTGACCGAAGGGCTCGAGCTCGGCTACTTGCTCGAGCTCGCCGAATGCCTCGTCGTGTCCGGCCGTGCTCGCACCGAGAGCCGTGGTGCCCATTGGCGTGAGGATCATCCACTTCGCGACGATGCGAACTGGATGAAGCACACACTCGCGTGGCTCGAAGACGATGGATCAGTGCGCCTCGGCTACAAAGAGGTCGACTCCGGCAAGTACCTGCCCATGGAACGGAAGTACTGATGGTCGCCGTCCACCTCAAGGTCAAGCGCTACGACCCCGAGCACGACAGGAAGCCGCACTGGCAGGAATACGAGATCGAGATCGACGTGAAAGACCGCGTCCTCGACGCCCTGCACGAGGCGAAGTGGCACCACGACGGCACGCTCACCTTCCGTCGGTCGTGTGCCCACGGAGTCTGCGGGTCCGACGCGATGGTGATCAACGGCCAGAACGGCCTCGCGTGCGGCCAGCTCATCGAGAACGTCGGCACGGACATCACGCTCGAGCCGATCCGTGGCCTCCCGGTCATCAAAGACCTCGTCGTCGACATGGAGCCGTTCTTCGCGCAGTACCGGTCGGTTCTCCCCTACCTCATCAACGGCGACGACCCGGGCTACAAGGAGCGCCACCAATCGGCGGAGGAGCGCGAGCGCTTCGACGACACGACCAAGTGCATCTTGTGCGCGTGCTGCACGACGTCCTGCCCGGTGTACTGGGGCAACTCGTCGTACGTGGGCCCCGCATCGATCGTCAACGCCCACCGGTTCATCTTCGACTCGCGCGACCAGGCCGCCGGGCAGCGCCTCGACATTCTGAACGAGAAGTCCGGCGTGTTCCGGTGTCGCACGGCCTTCAACTGCACCGACGCCTGCCCCCGCGGCATCAAGGTCACCCAGGCCATCGAAGAGGTGAAGCGGGCCCTGCTGTTCGACCGGGTCTGAGCCGTTTCGCCAGGTGAGCGCTGTTTCGCATCGCCTGGCATCGCTCCCTAGACTCCCCCGGACCTTTCTGCCACATTGCGCCGCGGGACGCGCGCGGCCGCACACACAGGGGAATTCGTGACGCACATCCTCGCCGCCGAAGGTGGCTACCAAGAGTTCACGCTGAGCGGGGGCGAGTGGGCGATCCTGATCGCCTGCGCGCTGACGGCGCTCCTTGCCATCGGCATCGGCTTCGCCCTCGCGAGGCTGGTGCTGGCAGAGGACGCGGGCACGCCCAAGATGCAGGAGATCGCGAAGGCGATCCAGGAGGGCGCCAGCGCGTACCTCAAGCGCCAGTTCAAGACGATCGCGCTGATCATCATCCCGCTCGCGATCGTCGTGTTCATCACGTCGGTCAAGGTCGTGAAGCCGAACGAGACGAACGCGCTGTCGTTCGGAGTGTCAGGCGCAGCCCGAACGGGCGCGTTCATCCTGGGTTGCATCATGTCCGGCCTCACCGGCTTCATCGGCATGACACTCGCGACGCGCGGCAACGTGCGCACGGCGGCTGCCGCGAAGTCGGGCTCGATGCCGGCAGCACTCAAGGTCGCGTTCCGCACGGGCGGCGTCGCCGGCATGTTCACGGTCGGCCTCGGCCTGCTCGGCGCAACCGTCATCATCATGATCTTCCAGAACACCGCGACGGCGATTCTGATCGGCTTCGGCTTCGGTGGCTCCTTGCTCGCGCTCTTCCTGCGAGTAGGCGGTGGCATCTTCACGAAGGCGGCTGACGTCGGTGCCGACCTCGTCGGCAAGGTCGAGGCCGGCATCCCCGAAGACGATCCCCGCAACCCCGCCACCATCGCCGACAACGTCGGCGACAACGTCGGCGACTGCGCCGGCATGGCCGCCGACCTCTTCGAGAGCTACGAGGTGACCCTCGTCGCGGCGATCATCCTCGGCGTCTCGGCCTTCCACTCGATCTATCCCGACGACCCGTCGAAGTGGGCATTGGGGCTCATCTTCCCCCTCGGCTGTCGCGCGATCGGCGTGCTCGCCTCGATCCTGGGTCTGTTCTCGGTTCGTGCGAGCGAGAAGGACAAGTCCGCGATGACGCCCATCAACCGCGGCTTCCTGGTCGCGGGTGTGCTCACGGTGATCGGGACGCTGATCTTCGCCCTCGTCTACGTGGGCAACGACAAGGGGACGCTGAGCAACCCGGGGTGGCGCGTCTTCGCCGCTGTCGTCATCGGGCTCGTGCTCGCGCAGATCGTCAGCCGGCTCACCGAGTACTTCACCTCGACCGAGACCCGTCCTGTGCGGGAGATCGCCGAGGCTGCCCGCACCGGCCCCGCCACGACGGTGCTGTCCGGCATCGCATCGGGTCTCGAGTCGTCGGTGTGGGCGATCATCGCGATCGCCATCGCGATCGGGGCGGCGATCGGCCTGTCGGCCGGCAACCTGCAGTTCGCCTTCTATCTCGTCGCCCTCACCGGCATGGGCATGCTCGCCACCACCGGCGTGATCGTGTCCGAAGACACGTTCGGCCCGGTCGCCGACAACGCGGCCGGCATCGCCGAGATGTCGGGCGAGTTCCACGGCGAGCCCGAGCGGATCATGGTGAGCCTCGACGCCGTGGGCAACACGACCAAGGCCGTCACCAAGGGCTTCGCGATCGGCTCCGCGGTCATCGCCGCCGTCGCTCTGTTCGCGTCGTTCATCGAGACGATCGGCGCCGAGCTCGACATCAAGGCGGTTGGCAACGATCTCTTCCACAATCCGCTCACGCAGATCAACGTCGCTGACCCGAAGACCTTCATCGGTCTGCTCGTCGGTGGCTCGATCGCGTTCATGTTCTCGTCGCTGGCGATCCGCGCAGTGGGTCGCACGGCGGCGACCGTCGTGCAAGAGGTCCGCAGCCAGTTCGCCGACGGAAAGATCATGAGCGGCGAGAAGCAGCCCGAGTACGGCCCCGTCATCGACATCTGCACGAAGGCGTCGCTCCGCGAGCTCGCCACGCCGGCGCTGCTCGCGGTGCTGACACCGGTGATCATCGGGTTCGGCATCAACTACTTCGCGCTCGGAGCGTTCCTCGGCGCCGTCATCCTCACCGGCCAGCTGATGGCGAACTTCCTGTCGAACGCCGGTGGCGCGTGGGACAACGCGAAGAAGTACATCGAAGACGGCCACGAAGGCGGCAAGGGCTCTGATGCCCACAAGGCCGCGGTGATCGGCGACACCGTCGGCGACCCGTTCAAGGACACCGCCGGGCCGGCGCTCAACCCGCTGATCAAGGTGATGAACCTCGTATCGCTGCTGATCCTGCCCGCAGTCATCAACCTGCAGGACAACGACAGCGCGCGGTTCACTATCGCGGGTGGCGCGCTGGTCATCCTCCTGGCGGCCATCGCGTTCGCGAAGCGCAGCACTGGCTCGATGACCGACACGCCGTCGGCACCGGCGGCCGCAGTCGCGCCGACGCCCCAACCCGTGGCGTAGGTCGTCAGTCGAGCTCAGCGGGCGGAGACGCCGCCCGCTTCTTCTGCCTCCGGTATTCGACGAAGACCGGGATCAGCGACACGGCGATGATGCCCGCGATGATCGGCAGCAGGTACTTGTCGATGTTCGGGATCGTGTTGCCGAGCCAGTAGCCGAGCAGCGTGACGCCGATGGCCCACAGGAATGCGCCGATGAAGTTGTAGACGACGAACGTGCGGTACTTCATGCTGCTCACACCCGCGACGATGGGCGCGAACGTGCGCACGACCGGCACGAAGCGGGCGAGGATGATCGTCTTCGAGCCGTGATGCTCGAAGAACTCTTCCGCCCGCTCCACGTTCTCGTGCTTGAACCACCGCGAGTCGGGGCGCTTGAAGATGCTCGGCCCGACCTTCTTGCCGAACGCGTAGCCGACCTGGTCGCCGATGAACGCGGCGAGGAAGCACCCGAGGAGGACGACTGCGAGGTTGAGCCTTCCCTGCGATGCGAGCAGGCCAGCGGTGAACAGCAGGGAGTCGCCCGGGAGGAAGAAGCCGACGAGAAGGCCCGACTCGGCGAAGATGATCGCGATCAGTCCGATCGTGCCGAACGTGCGGATCAGGTGCTCCGGGTTGAGGCTCAGCGCGGCCAGCACGTGCACGACCTCCGACCCTACGGGGCCGCCCCCAGCCGGAGCCATTCATGCCAGCCGTCTTCGTTGGCGACGCGCTCGACCAGAAGCGCAGCCCCTTCGGAGCGATCGATCCGCATCGGAGCCCGCAATCCGTGGGGCTTGCGAGCCGGCGCATCGGGCCATCGCAGCCGTCCCCACTCGTGACGCCAGCAGCCCATTGCGTCGATCCCGAGGTCCTCGTCGCCGATGAGGATCTCGCCGGTGACTGTCGCCGACACGACATATCCGTCGGCGAGCTCGGCAGGATCGTCGGCGGCCTCCCACTCGAGGTCGAAACCCAGGGGCACGACGTCGCCGCGCTGCGCGCCGAGCGCTTCCTCTGGATCGTCGAGCGCGACGGCGTACGCCTCGTTCGCGACAGTCCAATGCTCGAGCGGCGTCTCACACACGTGGTCGGCCCACAGGCCCGCCCCCCGCAAGGTGAGCGAGCTCGACGGCAGGTGCAGCTCGGTGTCGACGAGAGTGAGCAGTGGCCGCGCGTCACGCGCGACGGCAGCCCAGTACCACGCCTGCCGGGCGTGCGGCACGAGGGTGACCGCGGCGACCGCGCCGAACGCGCCGTCGTTCGTCCACGCTTCGAACGTCCACCGCTCTTGCCAGTCGTCGCCTTGGGGCTCGTGGCGCTGCTCGTCGAAGTCGGCGGTCATGGGATGAGGTCGTAGTACGGCCCGTCGTCGGTGTTGGCCGTGTTCGTGCCTTCGAGCTGCGACACGAAGTCGTACAGCGGCTGGGGGATGTCGCGCGGAAGCTCCCAGTCGAGGTCGTCAGCGATGCCTGCCGCGAGCGCGAACGGCCGGAGGAACGAGAAGTAGACGTACGCGCCGCAGCGGATCTTCTCGTGGCGATCCATCGACGCGATGTTGCGGTAATGCGCGGACTGCGCCTTCCGCACCGCGGTCACGATCGCCTCGATCTCGCCCGATGGCACGATGCGCAGCTCGCCGCTCTCTGCGTCGGTCGTGAAGAGGCCGAAGCGCACCACACGGTCGAGGTAGTCCTCGGGCGTCGTGTAGGACGTGCCGAAGTCGGTGACGCGGAAGCGCACGTCGTCGAGCACGAGGGCTGCGGTCAGGTTCGTGTACGGGACGTCTGCGGCGACGTCGCTCCACCAGAAGTCGCTCCTGCCGAGCTGGGAGAAGTCGCGGACGAGCATCACCTGTCCGTCGTGGCCGGGCACTGCGTACGGACCGGTGTCCTGCGCGCCTGATCGGGTGTCGAACCACATCAGGAACTCGTAGCCGACGAGCGTCGCGTTGAGCTTCTTGATCCTCGAGCGCTGTGCGTCGTCGACCGCCGCGGTGCCGTCGAGGAGCTCTGCTGCCACTGCGCCCTCGTATGGCCGCACGTCGTCGGTGTCCCAGGCCTGCATGGTGCCGTCGCCGCGGAACGCCAGCACGGCCCTCTCCCAGAAGTCGAGCACGGTGTATGCCGCTTCCGGGTCATCGAGCCCGGCACCCATGCCCATCACCACCTTGCGCCCGAGCAACCAGAAGTTCGGGACGCCCCAGAGGTGCACGGTGTTGATGCGCGTCCCCGGGCGGCGGCCGACGAGGCCGATCTCCTCCGCCGGCATCGCCTTGTCGATCGCACGGATCATCTCCGGGTAGCGGTACCAGCTCTCGACGCACGCAGTGATGACGTACGCGGTGACCGGGATGAGCTTCGACTCGAGCGACGTGCGCTCGGCGCTCAGTGCCTGCGCGATCGGCGCGTGGTAGGCGATGAGCCTGTTCGCTGTGGCCTTGTGGTCACGCACGGACGACACCCGTCTCTCCCGAGCAGTCGACTTCGACCTCGATGCCTCCCGGCGGCTCGCCATCGGCGAAGACGCACGCCATCACACACGGCACCTGGAACTCTCGGCTGACGATGCCGATGTGGCTCCGTGGTGTGCCGCTCGTGCAGATGACTGCGGTGAGCTCGTGATAGATCGGCGCGAGGAACGTCGCGCCGGCGTCGCGGACCAGCGCGACGACGCCGTCAGCACCGGTGTCCATCAGGGACAGGACATCGTCGGGGCTCTCGATCGGTTGGAACCGACCTCGGACCGATGCGGCGTCGAACACCTTCGTGCCCTCGCCGATCTCGCGCATCGGCGGGCACACTACCGAGATGGCGAAGTACCTGAGCCCCGAGTGGATCGAGGAGCTCGACCGCGCCGCGCGAGGCAGTGACCTGGTGCGAGCCGCCGCTCCCGATCTCGTCTTCGTCATCGAACACGAGGTCACGGGCCTGCCGGATGGCCCTCTGCGCTACTACATCGTCTTCGACCGCGGCACGGCGCGCCTGCGCGCCGGCAGCGCTCCGCACGCGGACGCGTGCGTCATCGAGGATCACGAGACGGCCGTCGCGGTCAGCAGCGGGGCGATCAACGCGCAGAGCGCGTTCATGAGCGGCCGTCTGCGCGTCCGGGGGGACATGGAGAGGCTGATCGCCGCGCAGCCGGCGATCGAGGCGCTCGACGCCGCGCTCGAGCCGACGAGGGCGAGCACCACCTATGCCTGAGCTCCCGGAGCTGCAAGCGCACGCCGAGCGCCTGACCGAGGGCTGGGGCGGCAACGTGCTGCGCAAGTTCACGCCGCTGTCCTTCACCGCGATGAAGACAGCGGTGCCTCCCGCGAAGGATGCGCTCGACCACCCACTCGTGAAGGTCGGGCGCCGCGGGAAGTACCTGCTGCTCGACTTCGAGGCGCTCACGTTCGCGGTGCACCTGATGCAGGGAGGTCGCCTCAAGCCCGATGCGAAGCAGGCCGTGAAGGTCCGCGGCGGCATCGCGCGTTGGGTGTTCGACGATCGCAGCGCGCTGCTCCTCACCGAAGCAGGGAAGGAGCATCGGGCCGGCGTGTGGACCGATCCCGACGTCGCGACCGCAGGCCTCGGGCCCGAGGCCGACCAGGTGAGCGCAGAGGACCTCTCGAAGCTGTTCTCCGAGCGCTCCATGCGGCTGCACGGATTCCTGCGCGATCAGTCCTGCATCGCCGGGCTCGGCCGCCGTCTCGCGAACGAGGTCTGCCATCGAGCGAAGATCTCTCCGTTCGCGTCGACGTCGAAGCTCGGCATGGAGGCCGCGGAGGCGGTGGTCCTCTCGATCCACGAGTGCGTCGACGAGTCGCTCGCCTATGAGCGGAGCCGCGACGACATGAGTGCTTCCGCTGACCGGCCCGGCGCGGTACACCACCGGAAGGGCGAGGCGTGCCCGGTGTGCGGCGACACCGTGCGTGAGGTCTCGTACTCCGCTTACACCGTGAGCTACTGCCCGACGTGCCAGACCGGCGGGAAGGTGCTCGCCGACAACACGACGAGCAAGTTCCTCAAGTAGCCGAGCGCTACTGGCGTTCGAAGTCGTCGCCCATGGTGCCGGTGCCGGGGGTTCCCTCGGCGAGCGCATAGCGCAGGCGCACCGCGCCCTTCGGCGAGGTGGAAGC
>DATKAS010000125.1:0-3354 GCA_035497855.1 Acidimicrobiales bacterium | reverse complement strand
CGAGCGCGACGTTGCCGCCGTAGCTGTGGCCGACCACGACACCGGGGCGACCGTGCATGACCGACAGGAGGTCGTCGCGCTGCTGCGGCACGGTGAACGGAGGCCCGACATCGAGCGATCCCGCGTAGCCGCGCCGGTCGTAGACCACGGTGCGCAGATCCGGAAGTCGCCGCACCACCTTCGAGAAGCTCGACGCGCGATCCATCGATCCGTGGACGAACACGACGAGCGGCGCGTCGTCCGGCCCCGCCTCCTCGACCCACAGACCCGCCACCTGGGCACCCTATGCTCCGACCGATGGAGCTCTTGCTCATCCGCCACGCGCTTCCGATCCGCCGTGAGGACGTCGACGGCCCTGCCGATCCCGAGCTCTCGGAGGAGGGTCGCGACCAGGCCGTGCACATGGCCGAGTGGCTCGCTGACGAGCGCATCGACGCCGTCTATTCGAGCCCGATGCAACGGGCGCGTGAGACCGCAGCCCCGCTCGCCGAGATCCACGGGCTCGACGTCGTCATCGACGACGAGCTCGCCGAGTACGACCGCAACAGCCACTGGTACGTGCCCGTCGAGGAGCTGAAGGCCGCCAACGACCCGCGATGGCGTGACATCGTCGCGGGGTCGTGGGGTGACGTGGAGGTCGATCCCGAGACGTTCCGGGAGGTCGTCTACAAGGCGGTCGAGCGGCTCATCGACGCGAACCCTTCACGACGCATCGCCGCGGTGTGCCACGGCGGAGTGATCAACGCGTACATCTCGAAGATCTTGGGCATCGAGAACGCGACGGGCTTCTTCTACCCGAACTACACGAGCATCCATCGCGTGATGGCGGCGCGTAGCGGGGAGCGCACCGTGCTCACGCTCAACGAGACCGCACACCTCCGCGGCACCGGCCTGGTCGCCGGCCTGTACGGATGACCGAGCTGCTCGAGTTCCTCGGTCGGTCGCCTTCGCCCTACCACGCCGCCGAGTCCGCAGCGTCGGTGCTGTCCGAGGCGGGCTTCCGCCGGCAGTCGATCGGCGAGCCGCTCGACGCGAGCGTGGGAGGAGGTTTCGTCGTGCGCGGCGGAGCGATCGTCGCGTGGCACGTGCCCTCTGACCCCGCCCCGGGCTTCGTCGTGATCGGCGCGCACACCGACAGCCCGAACCTGCGCGTGAAGCCCCATCCCGACGTGGGCAGCGCGGGCTACCGGCAGATCGGGGTCGATGTCTACGGCGGCGCACTCGTGAACTCGTGGCTCGACCGCGACCTCGGGCTCTCGGGCCGGGTCGCGTTGCGTTCGGGTGAGGTGCGCCTCGTCGAAGTCGCCCGGCCTGTGCTGCGCCTGTCGCAGCTCGCCATCCACCTCGATCGCGATGTGAACGAGCGTGGCGTCGTCCTCGATCGTCAACAGCACGTCGTGCCGATCTGGGGGCTGGGCCAGCCCGAAGAGGGTGGCTTCGCCCGGTTCCTCGCCAAGGAGCTGGGGGTCTCGGTCGACGACGTCGTCGCGTGGGACGTGATGACGCACGACCTCGCCGCTCCCGCGGTGCTCGGCGTCGACGGTGAGCTCATCGCATCGGGCCGCCTCGACAACCTCGTCTCGGTGTGGTGCGGCGCGACAGCGCTCGCACGCATGGAGTCGAACCGCATCGCCGTCCTCGCGTGCTTCGACCACGAAGAGGTCGGCAGCGAGACGAGCACGGGCGCGGCGAGTCCGCTCCTCGCTGACACCCTCGAGCGGATCACCGCGGCCCGTGGCGGCAGCCGATCCGACCATCTCGCAGCGATCTCGACGTCGCTCTGCGTGTCGGCGGACATGGCGCACGCGGTGCATCCGAGCTATCCCGATCGTTACGAGCCGAGCCACCTCGTGCACCCGAACCGCGGGCCGGTCATCAAGACGAACGTCGGCCAGCGCTACGCGACCGACGCGGCGACGGCGGCCGAGTTCGCATCCGCATGCGACCGAGCCGGGGTCCCCTGGCAGGTGTACTCGCATCGCAGCAACATGGCGTGCGGCTCGACGATCGGCCCGATCACTGCGATGCGACTCGGCATCGCCACGGTCGACGTCGGGAACCCGATGCTCTCGATGCACTCAGCGCGCGAGATGGCCGGTCGCGACGATGCGGGCTACATGGTCGAAGCGATGACCGAGGTGCTCCGCGGGGCCTGAGCTACACGCTGTACTTCCTCTCCGCGAGGTCGTAGAGCCGCCGCCAGAAGAGACGGTTGACCGTCACGATGTAGAGGGCCATCACCGCCACCCCGGCGATCACCTGATGGAAGTCGCCGGTCTGGGTGGCATGCGCGATGTAGGCGCCCAATCCCGTGGCGGTGAGCGTCGTGCTGCCGTATCGCACGACTTCGGCGACGATCGACGCGTTCCACGCACCGCCCGAGGCGGTGATCCCGCCGGTGACGTACGCGGGGAAGATCGCCGGGATGATGAACCGCCGCCAGCGCTGCCAGCCTCGGACACCGAGGTTGTCCATCGCCTCGGTCAGGTCGCCTGGGATCGCCTGGGCGCCGGCGATCGTGTTGAACAGGATGTACCACTGGGCACCCAGGCTCATGAGGAGGATGCCGCCGAAGTCGAGGCTCACGCCGGTCTTCACGAACGCCCACGCTGCGAACGGGAAGAGGAAGTTCGCCGGGAAGCTCGCCATGATCTGGACGATCGGCTGGGCGATGCGGGCGGCGCGAGGGTTCGTGCCGATCTTCACCCCGATCGGCACCCACACGAGCGTCGCCAGCACGACGAGGACGATCACCCGAGTGAACGTGATCAAGCCTTGCCAGAGCGGCGTCCAGAACACCGCCCACCCGTCCTCGCGGGTGACGTACGCGAACATCCGCACGGCGGCGTAACCGACGACGACGAGGACGATCGTCCAGAAGATCACGTCGCCTCGCCGCCGCCGTCCCTCATTGGTCGCGAGGGAGTCGGGATCGGTCCCCCACAGGCGCACCGCGAGCCGGTTCACGGGCTCCGCGATCCGGCGGCGCGCTCGCCCCACCGCGCGCGGCCAGTGAGAGCGGCGGAGCAGGTCGAGCACGGCTGACCGCGGAACTTCCGCAGCCTCGGACTGCTCGTTCTTGAACTTCTCGCCCCACGCGACGAGCGGCCGCCAGAACACGAGGTTCACGCCGATGACCATGACCGCCATCGTCACGATCGCCAGCGAGACCTTGGCGAGGTCGCCTGCGGCGATCGCGGCGCCCGCGTACGACCCGATCCCCGGGAGCGTGTAGCTCTGGTTGAGCACGCTGATCGCTTCCGCGGCGACGAGGAAGAACCAGCCCCCGCCCATGCTCATCATCCCGTTCCAGATGAGCCCGATCGCCGCGTTCGGGACGTCGAGCTTCCAGAA
>DATKAS010000124.1:0-4105 GCA_035497855.1 Acidimicrobiales bacterium | reverse complement strand
CCGACGCCTGCCCGTTCGAGGCTGCTCTCGCGCCTCGCGGTCACGCGGAGCTACCACCGGAACACCGACGCGGGCGAGCATGACGCGCGAGCAGCGCTGGCGATCGCTCGCACGCTGGACGAGCCCGAGCTCGAGGCGCGGGCACTCCATGCTCTCCTCGTGGTCGTCGACGATCCCACGCGTCTCCGCGAACGCCGCGGCTGGCTCGACGACCTGTCGCATCTCGGAGATGCGCATCCTCACGAACCGTGGCGGCGATGGACCCTTCCGCTCGCGGCGTCGCTCTTCGCCTTGGAAGGAGACATCGCCCGGGCGACCGCGCTGCTGGATGAGCTCGCGCGGCTCGCCGACTCGTCGGGAGACCGGGTCGCGAGGTACGCCGCGTCTCATCGGGGCCTCCTCGTCGCGTCGGTCACGGGTGACTGGGTTCGCGCCCGGGAGGCGGTTGCCGAAGTCCAAGCCGCGGGGGAGGACGCGCACTTCGACCCGACTGCTGCGCGCCTCGAGGCCTTTGCGCTGAACGGCATCATCGACCTCTTCGAGCGAGTGACGCCGACGTTCACGACGCTGCCGGCGATCGAGTGGCCGCAGCCGTCGATGGAGTTCGCGGTCCGTGCGTGGCACGCCGATGGGCTCGCGCGCTGCGGCAACGTCGAAGCTGCCGCGAAGGCGCTCACGGAGATGGCGCCTGCCGACCTCCTCGACCTCGACCGCGACGCGTACTGGCTCCCGACGATGGGTCTTCTGTCGCACGCGACCTACTGCGCCGAGAACGCGGAGATCGCCGAGGCGATCCTCGAAGCGATCAACGGCGTGCTGTCGCTGACGATCGTCGACGGCGGCAGCCTCTACCGCGGCACTGTTGCGCACGCGGCCGGGCTCGCATCGGCAGCATGTGGCCGGGTCGCGCAGGCGTCCGACCTCCTGGCCGACGCGGCGGTGACCCACGACCGTCAAGGGTCTCGTTGGATGGCCGGCGAGTCGAGAGAGGCTCTCGAGGCGCTCGTGTAACGACCGGTCGAGCGAGCGGGACCACGGAGGGACGACTCCCGAGGGACGACCTCCATGTCCGCGACTTCTCTGGCCGACGTAGCCTCCGCCCGCATGGACGACGACGCGGTCCTCGTCGACCGGGTGCGCGGCGGTGACGAGGGTGCGTTCGTGGAGCTCGTGAACCGCTACCAGGCAAGGCTGCTTCGCGCTGCCCAAGCGATCGTCGGCAGTCGCGCGGTGGCCGAAGAGGTGGTCCAAGACACGTGGCTCGCGGTCGTGCGGGGCATCGATCGCTTCGAAGGGCGTTCTTCGTTCAAGACCTGGCTGTTCAGGGTGACGGTCAACCGGGCGCGGTCGACGGTCGGACGAGAGCAGCGGGCTGGTCGGCCTGAGGAAGACCTGGAGCTGCGCTTCGACGCGACTGGTGCCTGGGCGCAGCCACCCGTCGCGTGGGCCGACCGCGTCGAGGATCGCATCGTCGCTGCGCAGGTCGCCCAACGCGTGCAGGCGTTCCTTCCCGATCTGCCGGAGGCGCAGCGGCAAGTGGTCGTGCTGCGCGACATCGAGCTCCTCGAAGCCGGCGACGTCGCGTCGATGCTCGGCATCAGCGACGGCAACCAGCGCGTGCTCTTGCATCGCGGTCGTACCCGATTGCGGGGCCTGCTCGCCGCGGAGATGGGAGATGTCCGATGATCCGGCTCTGGCGTCGCCGGCGTCGGGAGCTCGTGTGCCGCGAGGCGGTCGCGCTCATGTCCGATTACGTCGACGGCGGCCTCGACCCCGACGACCGCGTTCGCCTCGAGCAGCATCTCGCCGGGTGTCCGCATTGCACCGAGTACCTCGCCCAGCTGCGAGCCACGATCGACGCGCTCGGGCGCGCCGAGCCCCACGACCTTCCCGACGAGACCGTCGACGAGCTCGTCCGCCTTTATCGTCAGTGGCGCGCGAGCTGAGCCCGCGTGTGCACGACATCGAGGAATCGGGCGATCGCCCGCGTGGCGTGGATGCCGCGAACCGACCGGAACACCTCGAACGCATGCTGCGTGTGGGGGAGCTCGGCGTAGGCGACTGGCTGCGTCGACACCGCATGCAGCCGAGCAACGAAGCGGCGCGCCTGGTCGACGGGCACGAGGGAGTCGTTCGCCCCGTGGATCACGAACATCGGCGGAGCGTCCGCGTGGACGCGTGTGATCGGTGACGCCTGCTCCCACCTCTTCGGATCGTCGGAGACCGGCGCCTTCATGACCTGGCGTTCCCACAGCTCGACGATGTCTCGTCGCCCGGTTCCCGCGAGGTCGGCGACGTCGTAGACGCCGTAGAGGGGCACGCAGGCCTGCACACTCGTGTCGGTGTCCTCGAAGCCGGGCTGGAAGTCGGGGTCGTTCGCCGAGAGCGCCGCGAGCGCGGCGAGGTGCCCGCCCGCCGAGCCGCCTGTGATCGCGATGAACGACGGGTCACCTCCACGTTCAGCGATCGTGGCGCGGGTCCATGCGATCGCGCGCTTGACGTCGACGATGTGCTCGGGCCACGTCGCGCGCGGTGACAAGCGATAGGTGATCGACACGCAGACCCATCCACGTCGCGCCATCTCGGTGAAGAGGACCTCGCCCTGCACCTCCTTGTCGCCCATCACCCATGCGCCTCCGTGGACGTGCAGGAGGACAGGTGCGCGCGCGTCCTCGGGCAGATCTGCGCGACGCCACACGTCGAGTCGGTTGCGCGCGTCGACGTCGCTGTAGCTCACGTTGCGCGCCGATAGGAAGCGACGTCGTTGACCGAGTGACGGCAGCGTGAGCTCGGAGATGGTGAGCGCCGCGTCGTCCCGCGCAACGGCGGGCACCTCGTTGCGATACCGCGCGCCGAGCGCCGCGGCGAGCGCGGCGTCGAGCACGGCGGGCGAGCGCTGCGCTTCGACCGCGAGTGCGCCGAGGCCTGCCCAGGATGCGAGCTCGATGGCAAGCGCGAGCCGGCCGGTTCGCGTCGACAGCGCGCCGCGCGATGCGGCGAGCGCGGTCACGGCGGCTTGCCCGGCGATGGTGAGGAGCGGTGCCTCGGACGTCGGCCACCCCACAGTGAACGAGGCGAGACCACCCCGGCCACGGGTCGCCAGCGGTCGGTACGCGTTCACGGTGTTGAGGGCGCTCAACGCGCTCCCAGCGAGCAACAAGCGGTCCGATCTCATCGCGCCACCTCCGGTGCGTTGGCGACGATCTCGTCGAGTGCGTGCGGCAGCCGCTCAGCGAGATCAGTGACGTCGGGGAACAGGTCGGGGCATGACAGCACTCCGATGTCGACTTCGTGCTCGAGGCTCACCGCCGTGAAGTTCAATGGCACGCCTTCGACGAGCGGCCCGAGGGGATGCAAGCCCACGAGCCGCGCGCCGGCGAGGTAGAGCGGGATGGTCGGGCCGGGAACAGAGCTCACGATCAGGTTCGCCGCGGGCGGCAGCATGCCCATCGCACCCGTCCACCACGCCGCTCGCCACAACGCACTGACCATCCGCCACGGTGCGACTGCCGCGAGGTTGCCGAGCGTGGTGACGCCCGCTTCCTCGTGGAGCGCTTTCGAGCGCGAGGTGTCCGCCGCGATGAGCCGCAACCGTTCGGCGACATCGTCGACGTGCACGGGGAGCGACACGAAGATCGCCGACACCTGGTTGCGGCTTCGAAGGGGCTCGTCGCCGTCGGACGAGCGGATCGACACCGGCACGGACGCGAGGAGTGCGTGCGAGGGCAGCTGATGATCGGCCTCGAGCCAGCCGCGCGCTGCGCCGGTGATCGCGGCGAGCACGATGTCGTTGAACGTGACCCCGTACGCGGTCTTTGCGCGCTTGATCTCGTCGACCGAGATCGCAGCGAGCGCGACCTGACGGCGGTGGGTGAGACGGGCATGGCCCGACGTGCGGGCCGACATGAAGCCGAACGAGTGACGCCCGAAGCGCAGACCGCGCTGAGCGGCCCGCACGCCGGCGCGGCCGGCGCTCCAACCCGCCTTGATCACGAGCGCTGGGACATCGGCGACCTTTGGTGGTGCCGGAGGACCGGGAGGGGAGAGGTCGATCGTCGCGGGCCCGGGCGGTAGGGGTTCGAAGTCGAGGAGGCCGGCGAGGATG
>DATKAS010000123.1:0-4309 GCA_035497855.1 Acidimicrobiales bacterium | reverse complement strand
TGGCCGCGTTCGTTCCGGTGCTCCCGTTCGCCTTCTTCGACCTGAACACCGCGCGCGTGGTGTCGGTGGTGATCACGGTGATGTTGCTCGTGGTGCTCGGGGTCGGCCGCGCGGCGATCGGTCGTCGGCGTGTCGTGACGACCGTGCTCGAGACGCTTGCCATCGCCGCGGGTGCGGCTGTTGCTGGGTTCGCGATCGGCAGCTTGGTGACCTGAGGCCGGCTCCACCCGGCGTCACGGCGCTGGCTGGAGCACGGCACCTTTCAGCCACTGGCAGGCCACGAGCGCGAGCTCGACATCGAGTCGTCGATCACGCAGCGGGCGTCCGCGCACCTCCTCGGCTTGCTTCACGCGGTATTGCGCAGTGTTGCGGTGGAGGAACATCTGCTCGGCGGTCGCCGTGTAGCTGCCGCCCGTCTCGAGGAAGACGCGCGCCGTCTCCCGCAGGCCGGCGTTTCGGGTGGTGTCAACGGCCAACCCGCCGAGCGCGTCGTGCACCCAGGCCCGTGCCGCGTCGAGATCCGCGCACAGCATCGCGATCGGAGCCACCTCGTCGAACGGGGTGATCTGCGCGTGGTCAGTTCCGGCGGCACGGGCGACGGACTGAGCGCTCACGGCTTGCTGATGGGTCCGGCGAAACCCCTCGACGTCCCGGTTCGGTGCACCGATCGCGATCGACACCGTCTTCTCTGCCTTCGCGACCTCGATGAGCTCGTCGGTGTGCGCGATGTCGACCTTCGTCGGCATCCAAGCCCAGGCTGAACGCTCGTCGTGAGCCACGAAGAGGCCCTCGTCGTCGCATCGGACGGCCTGGCCGAGCGCCCGCGCGAAGTGACGCAACCTTGGCAGTGCCTCGACAGATCCGTTGTCGATCCACAGGACCACCCCGACGTGCGATCGTCGCAGGCGGTAGCCGAGCGCGTGCTCCGCGTCGGCGATGTCCACCGGTCGGCCGCGCAGTAGGTCCCGAACGCGGCCCGCGAGCACTGCGCTTCGGTCGCGAAGCTTGAGCTCCCGCGCCTGTTCGTATTCGGCGTAGACCTGTTCCACGACGCGGTCGAGGCGCGTGGACACCGACTCGACGATTTGCAGCGTTGCCACGACGTCCTCCGGACCGTTCGTGGAGCTCCGGAGCAGCTCCTCGATGCAGCGCCGGAGAAATCTCGTCTGACCGACGCGGTACGCGCGGATCAGCGCCGTCGGGGGTATGTCGATCTGCGCGAGGGTTCGGGCATAGTCGAGGGCCGCGGACGGCGCGGTCGCCTCGTTCGAGTCTTCCTGTGTCGCCAAGGCGTGAAGGGCCGTCGCCAGGTTCTCCCGGATGCTGTCGTGCAAGACATCGATGGCATCCGCGCGCAGGTCCGGGATCAGGTCGACGATGACCTCTTGGACGTCGTCGGTCAACGCGTCGATTTGCGATGTGAGCGCCTCGCCTACGACCGCCACCCGTTGCTCAACGGCGGGACCGTCCTGCGTCACTGCCCGCATCGTACCGACGCCGATCCGAATGGGTGGCGGCTCAGGTGCAACGCGCCGATCGAGGTCCTGCAGCGGATGTGGCGCGCCGCGAGAGCGACCGCCATCATCTCCCGCATGCGAGAGCTCGAGCCGCCCATGCACCGCGCCGTCGAGCTGGCGTGGGAGTCGTTCTGTGCGGGAAGCCTCGGCATTGGAGCGGTGATCACCCTCGACGGCGAGCTCACCGCGACGGGGCGGAACCGTCTCGCCGAGAGCGATCCGGGGGACGACGCCCTCGCAGGGACGTCGCTCGCGCACGCGGAGATGAACGCACTCGCGAAGCTGCGGTGGGGTGCCACACCTCCGGGCATGCAGCTCTGGACGACGCTGCAGCCTTGCCTGCAGTGCCTGGGTGCGATCCGGCTCAGCGCGGTGCGCCACGTGCACGTGCTCGCGCCCGACCCCCTGTTCCGCGGCGTCGAGCGGGCACGCGAGCTCAACGAGTTCATCGGTCGCGACTGGCCGGCGATCTTCGAGTTCGAGGTCGACGAGTGGTCTGCATTCTCGTTGCTCCTGCAGACCCATGTGACCAAGTTCTGGGGGGTGCGCGTGCCGGGATGGAACGAGGCGATCCCGTCGATCGAGGAGCTCGCCGAGGAGCTCGTCGCGAGCGGCCGGCTGCTCGAGCTCGCCGCGTCGGACGCGTCGGTGGACGAAGTCGGCGACGAGCTCGGGCCCCGCCTTGCCGCGTGCGTGCCCGACGTCGCCGCGGTCGCCGCGATGTAGCCACCGTCCCGCGCTCGCCGAGCAGGGAGGTGTACAACTGGCCGTCGCCGGACTGGAGGAGAGTCCATGGCGCGGCTGGTGCGAGTCGGGTGCGTGATCGCGATGCTGGCCACGATGCTGGCCGTCGGCGCCGCGTCACCCGCTGCAGCGCGCGGTCGCTGTGCGGACTATGCCTACCAAGAGGACGCGCAGGCGGACCTTGCGGTCTACCCGAGCCTCGACGGCGACAAGGACGGCGTCGCGTGTGAGTCGCTGCCCCATCGGAGCAGCGCGACGCCATCTCGCTCCGCGACGATCACCGTGATCGGCGGACAGTGCGCGTCTGATCCGACCGCGTCGATCACCCGGTTGTACCTCGCGTACTTCGAGCGTCAGCCCGATCCATCGGGGCTCGCGTTCTGGGTCGATAGGTGTGATCGTGACGTTTCCACGCTCGTTGGCATCTCAGATGCCTTTGCCGACTCCGCGGAGTTCGTCGCTCGCTACGGAACGCTCGGCAACGCCGCGTTCGTCACCCTCGTGTACCGCAACGTCCTCGGGCGGCCCCCGGATCCGAACGGGTTGCAGTCGTGGCTCGACTTCATCGCGCGCGGCGCCCCGCGCGGCGAGGTCATGCTCGGGTTCTCGGAGTCACCCGAGTTCGTTGCGAAGACGGGCGGCGACATCGAGTCGCTCACGGTTGCTCCGTCCTCGAGCCTCGCCACGTACTCGAGGTCGGCGTTCGGTGACGACTGGATCGACGCCGACCACGACGGCTGCAACACCCGTGAGGAGGTGCTCATCAGGCAGTCGCTCGATCCCGCGGTGGTCTCGCACATCGGCGGCTGCGCTGTTGCCTCCGGCCGGTGGCTCGACCCCTACACGGCGACGACGTACACGTCGCCGGGTGAGCTCGACATCGATCACGTCGTGCCGCTCGCGAACGCCTGGGTCTCAGGTGCGTCGACGTGGACGTCGGATCAGCGCCTTGCCTTCGCGAACGACCTCGACTCGCCAGAGCTGCTCGCGGTGAGCTTCGTCGCGAACCGCTCGAAGGGCGATCGCAGCCCCGACGAATGGAAGCCGCCCAACCAGGGCGAGTGGTGCGCATACGCACGTGCGTGGGTCGCCGTGAAGGCCACGTGGCATCTCACGATCACTGCGCCCGAGAAGTCGGCCCTCGTGTCCATGTTGCTGACCTGCCCCGCCTAGCCACAATGGTCTGGTGCATGACGACCTGATCGAGTCGGGCCGGCGCCGACTCGTCATCGTCGCGGGGCTCGGGATCCTGATGCTCGCCCTCGCGCTGTCGATCGTCTTCTTCCCCTTCGCGCTCGCAGTCGGCGCACTCGGCACACTCATGGGCGGATCCTGGGGATACGGGTGGAAGCTGCTCGGCCTGAGCTTCGGCGTCGCGTTCGCGTTCGCGCTCGCGATCGTCGCCGTCGGGTTCACATGGATGTACCGGCACGCAGAGCGCGTGCTGCTCACGCCGATGCAGGCCTTCCCACGGCCCTTCTCGGGCCAGGTCGTCGCGCTGCCACCGCCGGGCGCGCCGGTGGGGGAGCACAAGCGCACCCGCGAGCTGCTCGACGGCATCAGCATCGCCGCGGGGGTCCTCTCGCCGTCGTGCGCGATCCTGCGCGACCCGGCGTTGAACTGCCTCACGATCGGACGCAAGCCGGAGACCGCATGGGTCGTCGTGACGACAGGGCTCGTGGAGACGCTGAGCCGAGATGAGCTCGAAGCGGTGCTCGCCTACGAGATCGGACGCATCGCCGTGCGGGAGGTCTCGCTCGACACGGCGGTCTACGCATGCACGGCCCGGGTCTTCGAGCTGTGGGCCGCGCCGTTCGCCGGCTTCGGGCACGACAGCTTCCTACTGCTCCCGCTCAGCATCGTGATGGCCCCGCTCGCGCTCGGATGCGTGTTGCTGCGCCGGCACGTGCTCCGCAGTCGGGCGAAGCTCAGCGACGGCCTCGCCGTGCGGTACTGCCGCAACCCCGCGGCGTTGCTCTCCGCTCTCAAGCGCATCGATGCCGATCCCCGCACGGTTCGCACGGCCACGCTCGACGACGCCCACCTGT
>DATKAS010000122.1:0-5692 GCA_035497855.1 Acidimicrobiales bacterium | reverse complement strand
CGAGTACGCGCAGGGCGTGCCCGACGAGATGAAGCAGGCCCGGCTGTACCCGCAGCTGCCGCCCGAGGGGAAGCAGGCGTTCTGCTTCTACCCGATGTCCAAGCGCCGCAACGTCGACCAGAACTGGTACTCGCTGCCCTACGACGAGCGCCTCGAGCTCATGCACGGGCACGGCAAGACGGGACGCACCTTCTCGGGGCGCATCCTGCAGCTCATCACCGGATCGACCGGGCTCGACGACTACGAGTGGGGCGTCACGCTGTTCGGCGTGCATCCCGACGATCTGAAGGACGTCGTGTACACGATGCGCTTCGACGAGGCCTCGGCGACGTATGCGGAGTTCGGCCGCTTCTTCGTGGGCATGGTCTGCCCGATCGACGAGCTCGTCGCCCGCCTCAATCTGGGCTGACCTGCACCTGGCGCTCCGTGGTGTCGGTGCCGTCGGGGTTGTACACGAACACGTCGTAGGTGCCGCGACTCGGGTCGCCGATGTCGGTGAGGTCGAGTGGGCCGGACGCGCCGTCGTAGTCGATGTTGCGGCCGAGGTCGAGGAGGTGCTTGCAGTCGGCGAACGTGCGGCACGTGACGCCCCCACGCGTCACGTTCACGATCTCGTCGCGGATGACCGAAGGGTCGTCGGAGCGAGTTGCTTGCGCGGCGAGCGCGAGGATCACGGCGCAGTCGTACGCGTACGACGCGAGCGTCTCGGGTGAGCCCGGAGCGAACGCTGCATACTCCTCGGAGAACGCGCTCGACGGCGCGTAGGGCACGGTCGCGACCGCGGTGCCTCGGATGCCTGCGGTCGATTCGGGGTGGGTGGGGTCGACGAACTGGTACAGGTTCGGCACGCGCAGCCCGTCGGTCACGAAGGTCGGCATGCGGTCTGGCCCCGCGCCCAAGTCGCTCAGCTTGCGCAGCACCATCCCGCCCGTGTCGGGAAGCCCGATCACGGCGATCGCCTCGGGATCGGTCTCGAGCACCTTGCGCGCGTCGGGCGCGAAGTTCGTGCCGTTGGGGTCGTACGCGTAGCTGATCGTCACGCGGATGCCCTGGACCTTCAGCTCGTCCGCGAGCACGTCGGCGAGGCTCTGGCCGTAGTCGTCATTGGGGCTCATGATCGCGACGGTCTGGTAGCCGCCCTCGGCGATCACCTCCGCGAGCGCGACCGCTTGCAGCCGGTCGGAGGGAGCCGAGCGCACGTAGTAGCCGTTGTCGGGAAACTGCTCGAGCGCCATTGCCGTGTTCGACGGCGAGCACGCGAGCACGCCTGCGCTCGTCACCCGTCCGAGCACTCGAAGCGCAGTCGTCGACGACGCCGGCCCGACGAGCACGTCGACCTTGTCCGTGTTGATCAGACGGTCGACGGTCACGCCTGCGACGGACGGGTCGTCCCCTTCGTCGCCCCCCACGATCACGACGTCCTCGCCGTTGACGCCGCCGACAGCGTTGATGTCGCGCGTCGCCATCTCGATGCCGTTGATCATCGGCGGCCCGACACTCGCGGATTGTCCGGACGTCGGGAGGAGGTACCCGATCTTCAGCTGGCCGTCCACGTTGCCGCGGTCGGGGATCGTCGGCGCCGGGAGGTCCGTCGTCGGCGCGGACGAGGACGAGCCGTCGTCGCTGCATCCCGCGCAGACCAACGCCGCGGCGAGGACGGCGGCAGCGATGGCGCGCATCGGGTTCACCGCCCGTGCCCGATCAGCCCTCGACGTCGCCGCCGAGGTATGCGGCGCGCACCGAATCGTCGCCGAGCAGCACCTGCGCGTTGTCGGAGCGCACGATGTGCCCCGTCTCGAGCACGTAGGCGCGGTGCGCTCGCTGCAGCGCCTGCGCGGCGTTCTGCTCGACGAGCAGGATCGTGGTGCCCTGCTGGTTGATCTCGGTGATGATCGAGAAGATCTGGGCGACGAGCATCGGTGCCAGACCCATCGACGGCTCGTCGAGCAGCAGCACACGGGGTCGGGCCATGAGCGCTCGGCCGATCGCGAGCATCTGCTGCTCGCCGCCGGACAGCGTGCCGCCCGCTTGCGAACGGCGCTCGAGCAGCCGAGGGAAGAGCGTGAACACGCGATCGAGGTCCGCTTCCTTCGCCGCGGTGCGCCGGTCCTTGCGGATGTACGTGCCCATCTCGAGGTTCTCGGTGACCGTCATACCTGGGAAGATGCCGCGGCCCTCGGGCGCCTGGCAGATCCCGAGGCCGACGCGCTGGTGCGCTGGGGTGCGCGTGATGTCCCTGCCCTCGAACGCGATCGTTCCGCTGGAGAGCGGCCGAACCCCGGAGATAGCCTTGAGCGTCGTCGTCTTCCCTGCTCCGTTCGCGCCGATGAGCGTGACGATCTCGCCCTCGTCGACGGTGAACGAGAGCCCTTTGAGGGCCTCGATCCTGCCGTAGTGCACGTGCATGTCGGTGATCTCAAGAAGCATTCGGAGCTCCCAGGTACGCCTCGATGACCGCAGGGTTCTCGCGCACCTCGGCGGGGGAGCCACCCGCGATGAGCTTGCCGAAGTCGAGGACGTTGATGCGGTCGGAGATGCCCATCACGAGGCTCATGTCGTGCTCGATGAGCAACACCGTGTAGCCCTCCTCTCGGATGCGGAGGATGAGATCCATCAGCCCGCGCTTCTCGGCCGGGTTGAAGCCGGCGGCGGGCTCGTCGAGCAGCAGCAGCTGCGGCTTCGTCGCCATCGCACGCGCGATCTCGAGCCTGCGCTGATCGCCGTAGGGGAGGTTGCGGGCCGCCTCGCCAGCGCGGCGAGCGATCCCCATGAACTCGAGCAGCTGCATGCCGCGCTCGTAGCCTTCGGCCTCTTCGCTGCGGTGACGCCCGAACCGGATGATCGCGCTGGGCACGCTCGTACGGTGGTGGGCGTCCGCGCCCACCATCACGTTCTCGAGCGCCGACATCTCGCGGAAGAGGCGGATGTTCTGGAACGTGCGCGCGATCCCGATGCGCGTGATCGCGTTCCGACTGAGCCCGAGAAGCGACTTGCCGTTGAAGCGGACGTCGCCGTGCGTCGGCTCGAACACGCCGGTGACGACGTTGAAGACCGTGGTCTTCCCGGCCCCGTTCGGGCCGATCAGGCCGAAGATCTCGCCCCGGTCGACGCGTAGCTCGACGTCGTCGAGCGCGGTGACGCCGCCGAAGCGCATCGTGACGCCCGCGAGCTCGAGCAGCGCGTCACCCATCGTGATGCCCTTCGAGCTCGTGGGCGGGAAGGCTGACGTCTTCGAGAGCCTCCTCGACGCGTTCGACGTCGGCCTCTGTGACTGCGGCGAGCACCTCTCCGGCTTCGGGGTCCGCGAGCTCGGCCGCACGGCGTCTGCTCGGCCAGATGCCCTGCGGGCGGAAGATCATCATGACGACGAGAGCGACGCCGTACCAGAAGACCCGTTGCCCGCCGAGGCCGCGGAACCTCTCGGGGAGGTAGGCGACGAGGACGGCTCCCAGGATCACGCCGGGGATGTTGCCCGCACCGCCGAGCACCACTGCAGCGAGGAACAGGATGGAGAACGTGAGCGTGAAGTTGTTCGGGGTGATGACGGTCTGGTAGCTCGCGAACAGCGCGCCAGAGAGCCCGCCGATGCCGGCGCCCATCGCGAACGCCCAGAGCTTGAACTTGAACGTGGGCACGCCCATGAGCTCGGCGGCGTCTTCGTCCTCACGGATGGCGGTCCACGCTCTGCCGACGCGACTTCGTTCGAAGGCGCGCACCATCAGGATCACCAACATGATGAACGTCAACGCCACGTAGTAGTAGGGCTTGGCGTTGAGGCCTTCGAAGTGGAGGGGACCGATGTCGCTCGGGCGCGGGATGTTGGTGATGCCTCTCGGGCCACCGAGCCACTCGATGTTGTTCGCGGTGATGCGGATGATCTCGCCGAATCCGAGAGTCACGATCGCGAGGTAGTCGCCTCTGAGGCGCAGGGTGGGCGAGCCGAGCAGCAGGCCGGCCAACATCGCCGTAGCGACCGCGAACGGGAGTGCGACCCAGAAGCTCAAGCTGCCATGCGCGGACGTGAGCACAGCGATCGTGTACGCACCGATCGCGTAGAACGCGACGTAGCCGAGGTCGAGCAGGCCCGCGTAGCCGACGACGATGTTGAGGCCGAGCGCAGCGAGGACATAGAGAGCGATCGGTGAGAACAGCACGCTCGCCCACGGCGTCGGCGTGTCGATGAGGGGGATCGTGAGGCTCGGCAGCAGGAAGAAGAAGCCGATCACGACGACGATCAAGACGAGCTGCCCCCACTTGGGCAGGCCGGCCCACCACTTCGCGCCCGCGTCGCGCACGTCGTACCGCGGGAGCTTTCGGCTCACCTTGCCCCGAAGATCCGTCAGCGTGTTCATGCTCGAGCCTTCCCGAGCGCTTCACCGAGCAGGCCGGTCGGACGCACCATCAGCACGAGCACGAGCACGAGGAAGGCGATCGGGTCCTTCCACTCGGTGCCCCACAGCGCGGAGCCGTAATTCTCGATGAGCCCCAGGACCAGCCCGCCGAGCAGCGCGCCGCGCAGGTTGCCGATGCCACCGAGCACCGCAGCCGTGAATGCCTTGATCCCGATGAGAAATCCGATGTTGTACTTCGTGACCTCGAAGAAGAAGACGAACAACAGACCCGCGGAACCAGCCATGATGCCGCCGAGCAGGAATGTCAGCATGACGACCCTGTCGATGTTCACGCCCATGAGCGTCGCGGTCTCTGAATCCTGAGCAACCGCGCGGATGCCTCGCCCGAGCCGAGTACGGTTCACGAACTGGTCGAGCAGCACCATCATCACGAGCGCTCCGACGATCACGAACAGCTGATCTGTGCGGATCTCGGCGCCGAAGAACGTGAACAGGACGTCGCGGTTCGCCACGCGCGGGAACGCTTCGAAGTTCCGGCCCCGACGGAACGCCACGAACTCTTGGATTGCGAGCGAGGCGCCGATGGCGGAGATGAGCGCTGCGAGTCGCGTCGCGCCCCGCTTGCGCAACGGCCGGTACGCGACACGTTCGAGGGCCACTGCCGCGGTTCCCGAGAAGGCCATCGCAACGATCAGGCAGAAGCCGATCAGCAGCACCAAGAAGAACCCGGTGTGCAGGGCGTCTGCGCCGGGCTCGATTCCGAGCCACCTCGTCGCGAAGAGGGCGCCGAACGTGCCGATCATGAAGATCTCGGAGTTCGCGAAGTTGATGAGTCGGAGGACGCCGTACACCATCGTGTAGCCGAGGGCCACGAGGGCGTAGATCGAGCCCGCGGTCAGGCCCCCGACCGTGAGCGCCCAGAACTGGTCGTGCAGGAGCCCCCAGTCGGGATGGAACAAGCTGGTTGCGAGCACGCCCACACCTACCCCCGAAGGTGGCTCGATCGCGCGAGACCGGGAGCGATGCCCTCGCTCCCGGTCTCGGCTACAACGGTTCTCTCAGAATTCGGCGAGCCTATTGGATGAGGCCGACCGACACGATCTTGCCGTCCTTGACGGTCGACGCGTAGATCGCGACGTCGGAGACCTCCCCCTTCTCATCGAACTTGAGGGTCTTGGTGATGCCAGCGTAGGACTGCGTGCTGACATAGGTGTTGAGCGAGTCGCGGTCCTGGGCGCCCGAGGCGATGCCGGCGAGGAAGAAGTTCGCGGCGTCGTAGGCCTCGGCCGAGTAGGTGCCGGGGTCGGCCTTGAACTGGTCGTTGTACGCCTTCTGGAAGT
>DATKAS010000121.1:0-2600 GCA_035497855.1 Acidimicrobiales bacterium | reverse complement strand
GAGATCGCCGAGACCGGTCCGACGGTGGCATCTGACCTCTTCACCATGGGCCGCACGCTCGCGGTGCTGTGTGGGCAGTTCCGCGGCTCCCAGAGCACCTACGAGTACACGCTGCCCCCTGCTGATGACGTCCCCTCGTTCCAGCGCTTCGAGTCGTTGTACCGGTTCCTGGAGCGCGCGACCGCGCAGGATCCGTACGCGCGCTTCCAGGATGTTCGTGAGATGAGGCAGCAGCTCGAGAGCCTGCTGTGCGAGGTGCTGGCCATCGAGAAGGGGATCCCCCAACCGTCGGAGAGCGCGATCTTCACGATCGAGGGTCGAGGGGATCCCGACGTCGCTGACTGGCGTGCCCTCCCCACTCCGCTCGTCGACCCCAGAGATCCCGCGGCGAGTCATCTCGCGACACTTACGGCGCTCACGACCCGCGACCTCGTCGCGGCGCTGCACGCACTTCCGGAGCAGACGGTCGAGGTCAGGTTGCAGCTGGTCCGCGCGCACGTGAACGCAGGTGATTTCGACAGTGCCATCGCGATCCTGAAGGGCGTCGCTGCGAGCGATCCGTGGGAGTACCGCGCGAGCTGGTACGCCGGGATGATCCACCTCGCGACGGACGAGCCCGCGAAGGCCTTCTCCTGCTTCGACAGCGTGCACAGCGCGGTTCCGGGTGAGCTCGCACCGAAGCTCGCGCTCGGCTGCGCGGCCGAGCGCAGCGGCGATCCGAACACCGCGGCACGTTGGTACGACCGCGTGTCACGCACCGACCCCTCGTACACGACCGCGACCTTCGGCCTCGCTCGGTGCGCACTCGCGCTGCACCGGCCGCAGGATGCGATCGACGCCTACGACCGCATCCCCGAGAGCTCGCACGTGTACTTGCGAGCCCAGACGGCGAAGGCATACGTGCTGATGGGGAAGTCCACCGACCAGACGACGCTCGCCGACGTGCGGGTCGCAGAGGGGGTTGTGCAGGCGCTGCCCGAGAGCTCGCAAGAACGATGGGAGCTCATCTCGTGCGTCTTCGAGAAGGCACACGCTGTGCAACAGGCCGGCGCGCTCGCCCCTCCGAGCGGGCACGTGCTCGGACAGCCATTCACCGACAACGGCCTTCGCCGCGGGCGCGAGGAAGCTGCCCGCCATCTCGCGCGCTTCGCGCCGACATCCGCACAGCGCATCGCGCTCGTAGATCTCGCCAACGAGGTCCGGCCGAGGACGTTGACATGAGTGTCGTGGACACAGGTGCCTGCGTGTTCTGCGGCGAAGTCGTCGTCATCGGCGACGACTACTGCGAATGCTGTGGCAAGCGGCTCACGCCCGAGCCCGTCGCAGGTCGAGACGCGAACATCGAGGTCGACCTCGGCTTCGCGGCGAGCGTGACCAACAGAGGTCTCGTGCATCACCGCAACGAGGACGCAATCCAATTGTCGGGAACCGATCGCCGGGCCGTCATCGTGCTGAGCGACGGCGTGACGCAGTCCGGCGTGCCGCATCTCGCTTCGCGCGCCGCCGTCGACGCGGCGGGCAGGCTGCTCACCGAGCTCGTGGCGGCCGCGGACGGCGGCGCATGGGACGCAACAGGCGCAACCATCGAGGCGGTCCGTGCGGGCCAGGACGCGGTGACCGCCGTGCCGTGGCCCGACACGTCAGACGATTCGCCTGCGTGCACGTTCGTGTCAGCGGTGTGGGACGGTCGTGACATCACCGTGTGCTCACTCGGCGACAGCCGCGCGTACTGGTTCGGCGCGACCGCAACGACCCTCCTCACCCGGGACGACAGCGTGACCGATGACGAGGACGACCCCCGCCATCACACCATCACGCGGTGGCTGGGCCGTGATGCGCCTGACGGACCGCCCGCCGTCGTCTCGTTCCGCCCCGACGGAGCGGGCCGGCTGCTCGTCTGCTCGGACGGCCTATGGGGATACGCGTCCGCGATCGAGGTGCTCGACGCGCTCGTGCGCACGCCCGAGGGTCGCGGCCCGCTCGACGTCGCGCGCGACCTCGTCGAGCACGCGCTCGCGTCCGGTGGTCGCGACAACGTCACCGTCGCGGTCGTCGACATCTCCCCTGACGCGGAGGACGTCACATGACCCAGTTCGAGGCACAAGCGTTCCAGAACGAGTACCTCCCGGCTGGCGGCACGGAGGTGCATGCGATCGTCACCGTACGGGCCTCCGGCGCGGGGTCGAGCCCGGCAAGTGGTCCGCCCGCGGTGGTCGTCGTCGTCGACGTGTCGGGCTCGATGAACAACCCGAGGCACAAGATCCGCGAGGCGAAGAAGGCAACGCAGGAGGCGATCCAGTGCGTCCGCGACGGGTCGCTCTTCGCCATCGTCGCCGGGTCCGAAGGCGCGCAGCAGGTGTACCCGCCCACGTACGGGCTCGTGGCCGCATCGAACGCGACGCGAGACGAGGCGCGCAAGGCGGTCGGGCGGTTGGCGGCAAGCGGTGGCACCGCAATCGGGTCGTGGCTCACGCACGCGCGATTCCTCTTCGCCAGCGCGCCGGCATCGGTCCGCCACGCCATCGTGCTCACCGACGGTCGGAACGAGGACGAAACCCCCGACGAGCTCGCGACCGCCGTGAAGAGCTGCGAGGGCGTGT
>DATKAS010000120.1:0-7522 GCA_035497855.1 Acidimicrobiales bacterium | reverse complement strand
GTGGGAGCCGGGCACTTCCTGCAGCTCGAGGTGCCCGAGCAAGTGAACCCGATGATCGAGCGGTTCCTCGCCACGATCCCCGGGGGGTCGCTCGCGGCGTGACGCCCGTCAGGGCGCGAGCGCGTCTCCCGGGAAGCTGCGACAGGGGTGCACTTCGTAGCGGAACACCCCCGCGATGACGCCGGGATCGCTCTGCATGATCGCCTCGACCTCGTCGGCCGACGCGTCGAAGATCCCGACGCCGCACAGGTCGGAGTCGTCCATGACCGGACAGACGACGTTCAGCACGCGGGGGGCGCGCAGGCCGAAGTTGCGGCGGCCGTGCTCCCAGACGATCTCGCGCGCATCGTCGTCGTGGTACGACGGCCCTTGGTACAGGAGCCCGACCACATAGCCGCGCGTCGTCTGCAGGCCCGCTTGCATCTCCTCGTCGGACACGTAGGTGATCGGCCGCTCGTCGTCGCTCATCCTGGCAGGATGCGTCGATGCTGAACGAGCTCGCAAGCGCTGTCCGGGAAGGCAAGGTCCACCCGACCGAGCTGGTCGACGAAGCGCTGCGTCGCATCGAGAAGCTCGACGGCCCGGTCAACGCAGTCGTCGCGCTCGGCGCCGAGCAAGCTCTCGACGAAGCGAAGCGATCGTCGCGGCAAGGACCGCTCGCAGGGATCCCCTACCTCGTGAAGGACCTTGCGCGATGTGCCGGCCTCCCCACGAGCTACGGCTCGCCATTCGTGGGCGCGGGCGGCCCCCCGGAGACGGTCGACGACACGACGGTCGCGCGCCTGCGCGCGGCGGGCGCGATCCCGATCGGCAAGTCGAACACCCCTGCCTACGGATGGACCGCGGCGACGACGAACAAGGTCTTCGGCTCGACGAAGAACCCGTGGAACCTCGAGCGCACACCCGGCGGATCGAGCGGTGGTTCCGCGGCCGCACTCGCCGCTGGTCTCGTCCCGATCGCGACCTCGTCGGATGGCGGTGGCTCTGTGCGCATCCCCGCCTCGATGTGTGGCCTCGTCGGGTTGAAGCCGACGATCGGCGCGATCGGCCGCGACGGAGCGCCGCGGTGGATCGACTTCTCGACCTGGGGCGCGAGCGGCCACACCGTCGCCGACGTCGTCGCCGAGGCATCGGTGTACGTCGGCCCGACGAGTGGCGACATCCGATCGCTGCCCCTCGGCGCCATCGACATGACGCTCACCCGACCGTCGAGGGTGCTCTTCTGCCGGACGCTCCGCGGCGCGGTCGAGCCCGTGATCGAGGGGGCGGCCCGCTCCATCGCGACGAAGCTCGAGGACGCCGGCCTCGTCGTCGACGAGATCGACAACCCGATACCAGGAGCTGTCGTCGACTGGGGGATCATCAGCGTCTGCGATCTCGCGCAGAGCCTCGCCGACATGCGTGAGCGGTGGGACGAGCTCGACACCGGCTTGCAGGAGATGCTGCAGCTGCAGGACTTCTTCACGGTGAACGACTACGTCGCAGCTCGTCGTCGCTCGTACGCGACGTGCGCGACCCTCGATCAGCTGCTCGGCGCGGACACTGTGCTCATCACGCCGACGGCCAACTCCGAATCGTGGGGACCCGACGGCCCCCTCCCGACCGTGGTGTGTGGCGCCGACGATCCGGGCGTCTGCGTCAACACGCCCGAGTTCAACGTCACCGGCCACCCCGTCGTCAACGTGCCGATCGGCCGTGACAGCGCCGGCGTGCCGTTCGGCCTGCAGATCGTCGCTCCCCGCTGGCGGGATGGAGTGGCGCTCGCGCTCGCCGAGGTCGTCGAGGAAGTGGCCCCGTGGGCGCTGGTCGCCGACGGCTACGAGCCGTTCCCCCTGCCGTGAAGGTTCACGGATTGGAAACGCGCGCAGCCCTCGGATCGGGTTCGATGATGCCGTGAAGCTCGATGTCTTCTTCTTCGGTGCGGTCCCCATGCCGGACGCGGGCAATGCCGGCCCTGTCCCCACCACGCGCCGCTACGGCATGCCCGACGTGCTCGCGGCGTACGACAACCTCTTCCACTGGGCCGACACGGCCGATCGCCTCGGCTACGACACGATGTGGCTCACCGAGCACCACTTCCAGCACGAGGGGTACGAGGTCGTCCCGAACATCATCCAGTTCGGCATGGCGCTCGCCCTCCGCACCGAGCGGCTGAAGCAGGGCGGGATGTTCAACGTCGTCCCCCAGTGGCATCCGCTGCGCCTCGCCGAGGACTTCGCGCTCGCCGATGTCCTCACCGGCGGGCGCATGGTCTTCGGTGTCGGCCGTGGCACGGTGCCGCGCGAGGCCGAGTCGCTGGGGTCGATGGTCGCCTCAGGCGACAACGAGATGAGCCGCGAAGCCGATCGCATCAACCGCGAGCACTTCGAAGAGGCGATGGAGGTCATCAAGCTCGCGTGGACGCAGGAACGGTTCAACTACGACGGGAAGCACTACAGCTTCCCGCCCGTCGGCATCCCCGATCGCGGCTCCGTCGTCACCGAGCTCACGCTCGTGCCGCGCCCGACCCGCGAGATCGAGATCTGGCAGCCGATCACCTCCCCGGACACGATGGCGTACGCGCCGGCAGTCGGGCACAAGGCCATCTACTGGCAGCAGCCACCGTCGACGCTCAAGAAGAAGTGGGACAACTACACGGAGGTAGCGGCGGCGGCCGGCCGTACGGTCGCGCCCGGCGACGACCGCGCGCTCGTGCTCAACGTGCACGTCGGCTCGACACGTGAGAAGGCGATGGCCGCGGTGCGGAACGCGCACGACGAGTTCTGCCGGTTCCTCGCGCCCTACGGACGCTTCCGCAACTACCTGCTGCCCGACGGCACGAACCGCCCGTTCGGGTTCCAGCCCGAGCTCGAAGACTCGATGGAGCAGCGCATCGCAGCAGTCGGCACGCCCGACGACGTCGCGCAGGTGATCGGCGAGTTCAAGGAGCTCCTCGACCTGAAGCACTTGGTCGTCTTCCTCGAGTTCCCCGGCCTCACCCGCGGGCAGCTCGACGAGCAGCTGCACCTCGTGGCAGAAGAGGTCATGCCGCGTCTCGGCTGACATGCTGCACCCATGACCACCGACACACCTGAGCGCATGGAAGTGCAACGCCCCATCGACGCCTCGCCGGCCGAGATCTTCGCGGTGATCTCCGATCCCAACGGCCATGTCGCCATCGACGCGTCCGGGATGCTGCAGTCCGCTGACGGCAATCCCGTGACCGCAGTCGGTGACACGTTCGTCGTGCACATGGATCGCGAGGCGCTGAACGACTTTCCGCTCGGCAAATACGACGTGACGGTCGAGATCGTCACGTTCGAGCAGGATCGGGAGATCGCGTGGAAGATCCAGGGCGTCGTGCAGCCCCCGATCGGTCACATCTACGGGTATCGCCTCGAACCGACTGACGAGGGAACGCTGGTCACGTCGTACTACGACTGGTCGAACATCGACCCGGTGTGGAAGGAGCGCGACATCTTCCCGATCATCCCGGAGAGCGCGCTCCGCGCCACGCTCGGCATCCTCGACCGTACGGTCAAGCGCGGCTACCCCAAGCCGTGACGCGCGGCTCCTGACGCGGGCGTCCCGACCTACAGTCGGCCGCGTTTCCCCCGAGCAGGAGGCCGTTGGCATGGAAGTCGACAAGTACGACGACGGAGTCCCCGGATGGGTCGATCTCGGATCACCCGACATGGACGCGGCCCGCGCGTTCTACAGCGGGCTCTTCGGCTGGGACATCCCTCCCGGCCCCGAGGAGGCGGGCGGCTACAGCATCGCAATGTTGCGCGGCCGGCCGGTCGCCGGCATCGGTCCGGCGATGAACCCTGGCCCGCCCGTGTGGGCGACCTACGTCATCGTCGACAGCGCGGACGCCGTCGCGAAGAAGGTCAAGGACAACGGTGGCACCGCCCTCGTCGAGCCGATGGACGTCCTCGACGCAGGTCGCATGGCCGTGTTCATGGATCCGAAGGGGGCGGTGTTCTCCGTCTGGCAGCCCGGTGTCATGCCGGGCGCGGGCATCGTGAACGAGCCGAACAGCTACAGCTGGAGCGAGCTCGCGACGTCCGACGTCGACGGCTCGAAGAAGTTCTACGGCGCAGTGTTCGGTTGGGGTCATCAGAGCTACGGCGAAGCCGAGGGGCCCATGGGTGGCTACACCGAGTGGAAGATCGGAGACCGTTCGATCGGCGGCATGATGCCGCGTCCGCCGCAGCTCCCCGCTGAGGTGCCCGACTACTGGGGTGTCTACTTCGCGGTGGCGGACATCGACGCAACAGCCGCGAAGGTGAAGGAGCTCGGCGGCGCGGTGCACGTCGGGCCGATGGCCATCGAACCGGGCATCTTCGCGATGGTCGCCGACCCGCAGGGAGCGATGTTCAGCGTGATGCAGCTGAGCCCGCAGCGCGCCGCGAGCGGCAACGCCTAGCGCGGGTCAGTCGGTCGAGCGCACCGTGCGCCCCGCGAGGGCGCCGGTGTGCTCGCCGCCGCGCATGAAGACCTCGCCGTTGACGATCGTCGCGTCATAGCCCGTGGCCCGCTGGATGTAGCGACCGGCGCCACCCGGGAAGTCGTGCACGTACTCGGGTGGTGGGAGGCGCATCGCGTCGAAGTCGATGACGTTGATGTCCGCTAGCGCACCCGGACGCAGCACCCCGCGGTCCTTCACGCCGAACAGCCCTGCGGTGTCGGACGTCAGCCGGCGCACGCCTTCCTCGAGCGACCATGCCTGCTTCTCGCGCACCCAGTAGGTGAGGAAGAACGTGGGCTGGCTCGCATCCATGATCTGGCCGACGTGTGCGCCCGCGTCGGCCAGGCCCATCACGACCATCTTGTTGTCGAGCATCTCAGCGACCGCGCCCAGGCTCTGATTGAGGAACGGGAAGTTCACCGCGGCCGCTCCCTCGGTCTCGAGCGACAGGTCGATGAACGCCTCGGTCGCTGACACGCCTCGTCGTTCCGCGTGGGCGGCGAGAGAGTCACCGACCTCACAGTCGTAACGGGCGTCGGGGCCGGTGAGCACGAAGACCGACCGCGGATCGAACCCGGCTGCCTCGCCTTCGTCGATCAGCTCGGCGCGTCGCTCCGGGTCGCGCATCGTCACGAGCCGTTCGGCGAGCGGCACGTCCCGGAGCGCTCTCCAGGACGGGCATCGCCCGTACGGGGTGTTGTTCGCGATGCCGAACAAGATCCCGACCCCGCGTGCCGTCGTCTGCGGACGCACACGACCGCCGATCAGGTTCCCTTCCTCGGCGAGCTGGATCACACGGGCGTAGAGATCGGGTCGGCGGTTCGACTGCGCGAGACCGAACGTCACCGGCCTCCCGGTACGTCGTGAGAGCTCGCTCATCCATCGCATCTCGGCTCGCGTGTTCGTGAGGGCGTCGTCGTCGCCTTCACCCAGCCGGGCCGCGGCTTCGAACACGCCGCGCCCGTGACGGCCGAGGACCTCGCCGATCGCGAGGAGCTCTTCGGGATCGGCGTACGTGCCGGGGACGGGCCGCCCATCGGGCACCCGGTGGAGGAACGTGCGCGACGTGGAGAAGCCGAGCGCGCCTGCGTCCATCGCCTCGTCGACCGTGGCGCACATCGCCGCGACGTCGTGGGGCGAGGCGGGCGCCTCCGCGAGGCTGCGCTCGCCCATCACGTGATAGCGGACCGCGCAGTGGCCGACCATGCCACCGACGTTCACCCCCTTCGGCATGCGGTCGACACTCACGAGGTACTCGCCGTAGGTCGTCCAGTCCCAGGGCAGGCCGTCGAGGATCGAAGCTGCGGGGATGTCTTCGACCGACTCCATCATGCGCGCGAGGTAGTCACGATCCTCCGGACGGCACGGCGCGAACGTCACGCCGCAGTTGCCCATCACGACCGTCGTCACGCCGTGCCAGCACGATGACGTACCGATCGGATCCCAGGCGAGCTGCGCGTCGAGATGCGTGTGGATGTCGACGAACCCAGGGGTGACGATGCGATCGCGAGCGTCGATCTCGGTCGCGGCACGCTCACCGTGGAGGTCGCCGATCGCCCAGACACGATCACCCACGACACCGACGTCGGCCTGCACTCGCGCCGCTCCCGTGCCGTCGACCAATGTGCCGTTCCGCACGATCAGATCGAACGTCGTCACGCCCACCCCCATCCCCCTTGCCGGGCCCCTCCCCGGTCCCCGACCCCACACTGGCACAGCGGTCAAGGGCCGCTCTACCGCTCAGGCATCGCCAATTGCGTAGAACCCACCGGCGCGCGTGCCGAAGTAGATGCGGCCGTGCCAGACGGTCGGCGTCGCCTCGATGCAGCCACCGACGCTGAGCTTCCACTTCTCCGGCGGCTGCACCATGGTGTTGCTCACGTCGTACGCGTGGAGCACGCCGACGCAGTCGCCCTGGATCAGGGTGTCGTCCACGATCACCGGCGACTGCCACACCGGTCCCGGCAGATGGAACTTCCAGCGGACCGCGCCCGTCTTCCGGTCGAGTCCGATGACTTGCCCGTAGTTCGTCGTGGTCACGACGAGGTCGTCGTGCACCGCAGGAGTCGACCAGATCCCCGCCGATCCGGCGTTGCCGATCTGCTCGTCGTGATACGACCACACGATCGGGTTGTCCGGCTTCCGAGGGTCGAGCTTCATCAGCTGACCCACTTCCTTCGAGCGCGCGTCCTTCCGCTCGTACTCGGAGGCGACGTACAGGTAGCCCTGGTCGTCGGCGACGACCGACGCATCGGTGTCGTCGCCGGTCCAGAAGCGGAAGACGCGTGTCGGCGTGCCGCCTGTCTTCAGCCCGGAGATGTCCCAGCCCTGCACCAGGCCACCCGAGTTCGCGAAGTACACGGTGTTGTCGACGATCGCGACCGAATTCTCGATCGACACGTCCTTGTCGCCGATGTCCTTCAGGAGCTGCGCGTCCCATCCCGGCGCGTGGAACACGAGCTGCGGCGAGACAGTCACCTTGCCATCGGGTCCGTAGGCACGATTCAGCTTCACGATGTGGAACTGGCTGTTCTCCCCGCCTTCGAAGAGGTAATCGTCGATGACGAGCGGGGCGCCGTCCCAGTCGTTGTTCCACATCGTCGGTGACACGTCGTTCGCATTCAGTCGCCACAGCTCGGTCGGCTTGTCGCGATCGAGCGCGATCACACGCAGGTTGTTGTCGCGCGAGCCCGCGTAGTACAGCGGAAAGCCGTCCGGGTCGACCGTCGCCGAGCCCTTGTCGATGTCGCCGGTCGGGAAGTCGGGGAGCATCCGCTGACCAGTGGCGGGATCGAGGAAGTGGTACGCCGCGTCGTACGCGCCGAACGCGAGCCAGAGCTTGCCGTCCTTCGGGTTCGTCCACACGTTCGGCTGGCCGGTCCAGCCTGTGCCGCACCACACGCGGGTGCCGTGCTGATCGGTGGACGGATGGCACAGACCGCCGGTCGGGGGGAACCGCCACAACACCTTCGGGGCGGTGGGCACCGGCCCCTCGCCGTAGTAGCTGCGCGTGGGGTTGCCTCTGAACGTGAGCATCCCGGGAACGGTCTCGCTCCACATCTGCCCGAACGA
>DATKAS010000119.1:0-8806 GCA_035497855.1 Acidimicrobiales bacterium | reverse complement strand
CCCGACGCTCTCGCCTACGCGGACCACCGCCTGAAGCGGCTCGGTGTGGCCAAGGCACTTGCGCGGGCGGGAGCGCGGCCGGGTGACACCGTTCTCGTGGGATCGTTCAGCTTCGAGTACGAGCCGGACCGATGAGCACCGTCGTCGCGAAGATCGGCACGTCGTCGCTCACCGACTCCGTTGGTGTGATCGACGTCGGGGCGATGGAGAAGCTGTGCAACGAGGTCGCCCAGCTGCGAGTCGACGGCCACGACGTCGTGGTCGTCAGCTCAGGGGCCGTCTCTGCGGGGGTCGCCGCGCTCGGCCTGAGTGAGCGCCCGACGGACATCGCGACGCTGCAGGCGCTCGCGGCGGCCGGACAGAGCCGCATCATGCGCACCTACGACGACATCCTCGCCACGCACGGCCTCGTCGCCGCGCAAGTGCTGCTCGTGCCCCACGACTTCGTCGAGCGGCGTCAGTACCTCCACGCCCGTCAGACGCTCATCAGGCTGATCGAGCTGGGCGCGGTGCCGATCGTGAACGAGAACGACGCCATCGCGGACGACGAGATCCGCTTCGGCGACAACGACCGCCTGGCCGCCCTCGTCGCCCATCTCGTGCGCGCCGACCTGCTGGTGATGCTCACCGACACGCCCGGCGTGCTCACTGCCGATCCTCGTCTCGACGCGAACGCGTCGCTGATCGAGGAGGTCATCGGCATCGACCGTGCCTTCGAGGAGCAGATGGGCGGGGCGGGCTCGTCACGGGGAAGCGGCGGCATGGCTTCGAAGGTCGCGGCTGCTCGCATCGCGTCGTGGTCAGGGGTGCGGGCGGTGATCGCGGCGGCCGATCGGCCGAACGTGCTCCTCGATGCCGTGGCGGGGGTCGGGGGCGTGGGCACGGTCGTGCACCCTCACGAGCGTCGGCTGCCGGCTCGCAAGCTGTGGATCGCGTTCGCACTCGCACCGTCGGGCGTCGTCGAGGTGGACGAGGGCGCACGGCGCGCGCTCGTCGACGGCAACCGGTCGCTGCTGCCGGCAGGTGTCACGGGCGTGAAGGGCGAGTTCTTCGCCGACGATGCGATCGAGGTCGCGGGACCCGACGGCGTGGTCTTCGCGAAGGGCCTTGCCCGCATCGACTCGCACGACCTCGCGCAGGTCACCGGCCGCCGCACTTCGGAGCTTCCGGAAGGATGGCCCCACGAGGTCGTGCACCGCGACGATCTGGTGGTGCTCCCCGGCTGAGCCCCCGCTAGGCCGAGGGGGTCTCGCTCGGGGCTTCGACAGCGGCGGGCTCGGGTGCAGCCGCAAGGCCGAGCTGCACGCGCATCTCGTCGAGCCGGGTCTGGGCCTCGGAGTTCGCGGCGGCCTGCTCGATCTCGAGCATGCGGCTCTCGACCGAGGTCTCCGTGAGCTCGCTCATGCCCTTGGCCTTCGCATAGCGCGCCTCGATCTTCTCGCGCACCTCGTCGAACGTCGGGACGTCCTCGCCGACCGAGGCCGACAACGAGGCCATCGCCTTGTTCATCTGCTCCTGCATCTTCGCCTGGTCGAGCTGCGACAAGAGCTTCTGGCGCTCGCTCAGCTTGCGCTGCAGCGCCGTGGCGTTCTGCTGCACGGCCGCCTTTGCCTGATCGGCGGCTTGTGCTGACTGCAGGCTGAGTGCCTTGAGGTCGTCGACGTCGCGCTCGAGCGCGATGAGCCGGTTCGCGAACGCCTCGGCCGCGGCGTTGTACTCGCCGGCCTTCGTCGCGTCGCCTTTCTTCTGGGCGTCGGACGCCATCATCAGCGCCTGGCGCGCGTTGCCATTGACCCGGCCGAGCTCTTCGAGCGCGCGGTTCAGTCGCAGCTCGGTCTGCTTCTGGTTCGCGATCACGTTCGCGGCCTGCTCGCGGAGGCGGCGGTGCTGCTCCTGCGCCTCTTGCATCGCTTGCTCGAGCTGTACCTTCGGATCGGCCCGCTCGTCGAACCGGCCCGTCAGCTTCGCGGTCAAGTAAGCCCACTGTCGCTTGAGGTACTTGATCATGCGGCGAGCCTATCGGTCCCGGAATCGAGCGCGGAGGGCGACGACTTCGGGCACACGGAGCACGAGAAGTCCACCTACGTATGCCGCGAGTCCGATCGCGACGCCGACGAGGGACCGAGTGATCGCGCCTGTCCCGTGCTCCGATCCGACGAGCGACGCGAGGCCCCAGACGAGCGCGCCCATCACCAAAGCGACCGCGATGGGCCGCGCGACGCCGATCGCGAGGTCACGCAGCCCGAGCCCTCCGGCGACGTGGGAGAGCCACACAGTCGCCAGGACCGCCGAGATCGTGTAGGCGATCGCGTACGACGCCGCGAGCCCGGGTGCTCCCCATCGCCCGACGAAGATCACCGCCAGCACGATGTTGATCGTGTTCTCGACGACGTTCAGCCAGAAGGGGCGCCTCGTGTCCTTCCGGGCGTAGAAGCCGCTGAGCACGAAGAGGTAGATGCTGAACCCGACCAAGCCCACCGCGAACCACGCGAGCGTCTTGCCCGTGAGGATCGCCTCGCTGCTCGAGAGCGCGCCGCGCTCGATCAGCGCAGAGACGAGCGGGCGCGCGAGCACCGCGTAGCCGATGGCGGCCGGCGCCATCACCAGGGCGATCAGCCGCACGCCCAGCGAGAGCCGGTTCTTGTACGCGTCGTGCTCGCCCCGCGTCGCGGCCTCGGCGAGCTCGGGCGCGAAGGTCGTGATGAGGGTGACCGCGAGCAGGCCGTGCGGAAGCTGGAAGAAGATGAACGCGGCTTGGTACGCAGAGAGCTGTCCTGCGTTGCGCAAGGCCAGGATCGACACGATCAGCAGCGCGACTTGGTTCGCGATCACGTAGCCGATGGTCCAGCTCGACAAGCGCGCCACCTCGCGCACCGCGGGGTGGCGCCACAAGAACCTCGGGTGGATGTGGATGCCGGCGTGACCGACCGCGATCCAGATCACTGCAGTCATGGCGACGATGCCGGCCGTCGTGCCGAGCCCGAGGAGCAACGTGACGGTTCGATTGCCGAGCGCGCTGTCGAGGGTGATGTCGCCGTTGACCACGTGGGGGAGCGCGAGGAGCGCCCCGATGACGATCACGTTGTTGAGCACGGGAGCGAAGGCCGCGGCCGCGAACCGACGCCGCGAGTTGAGCAGGGCGATGCCGAGCGACGTGATGCCGTAGAACGCGATCTGGGGAAGGAAGAAGCGCGCGAGGGTCGTCGCCTCCTCCCGCACGGCATCGGCATCGCCGGCGGGCACGCGCACGGTGTAGAGGTGCACGATCAGCGGGGCGGCGAACACCGCCACGACGGTGAGCGCGAGGAGCACCACCACGACGACGCTGACCACCGCATCGGTGGCTTCCTTGTCATCTCGATCGAGGTGCGACACGAACACCGGCACGAGGGTCGTCGTGAGGATGCCGCCGAGGATCAGCTCGTACACGACGTTCGGCATCGTGTTCGCGAGGTTGTAGGTGTCGGTGAGCGAGGTCTGACCCAGCGCGTAGGCAAGAGCGGCGACTCGGCCGAACCCCGTGATGCGCGAGAGCGCAGTGCCGGTGGCGACGACGACGTTCGCGCGCACGAAGCGCCGGTTGTCGGTGGTCGCGCTCATCCCGTCTCGTCGAGCGCTTGTCGCAGGGCCTCCATGTCGGTGACGACGTCGTCGACGTCGGTCGACAGGCCGAGCACGCCTTCGTCGGTGGCTTCGACCGAGAGCTCGACGGCACGCGCCGCGGCCTCGTCGAGCCGTGCGTCGAGCAGGCGGAGGCGGTCCTGTGCGTCGCGCACGACACCGCTCATCCGCTCCGCCGAGCTGATCTGCGCGCGCAGTGACTCCTCGGTGCTCGTGCGGCTCTCCGAGGCGGGCGTGGTGTCGGCTTCGAGTGCGGCGAGCTGGCGGCGTGCATCTGTCGTGTCGAGCTGGCTGAGCGCGTTCGAGATCGCCTGCGCCCGGTTCGCGACCTGCCAGCTCTCGTCGACGCCGGTGCGCACCCGCGCCCCGATCTCGGCGAGATGGTCCTTCAGGGGACCGGCCTTCAGCGAATGCACGGTGCGGTCGAACCGGGTCTGGGCTTGCAGCGCCGAGCGCACGAACCCTCGCCAGGGCTCACCGAGGGCAAACGGGTCGATGCGCTCCCGTCTCGGGCCGCGAGGGATCGCGAACGCAACGCGGCCCGCCCACGCCAGCGCCCCGATGCCGACCGCCGCGACGGCCGGCAGTCCGGCGACGATCGAGACCGCCACGCCACCTCCGGCGAGGAGGATTGCGCTCGGCGACGTCATCGCCCGCGCGACGGGTGGGGTGAAGAACCGATCTCTGAATCGGAGCGCCACGGTCAGAAATTGGACACCACGGCGGCGAACACGTCGTTGATGGCCGTCGGGTTGCTCGAGTCGTAGGCCGCGCCTGTTGTCGCGTCGGCGACCCGGCGGAGGGTCGCGAGGTCGGCGTCGGCGCCGTAGGCGATCGGGAAGATGCGCACCGGCCGAGTGGCCTGCCCCTCGCTGCCTTCCCGTAGCTCGGCGAGCAACCCGTCGCGCTGGTCGGTGTCGTCATCGGGGTTGTCGTCCTCGTTGCGCCCGTCGGTGAGCAGGACCACCGCGTTGATGCGGGAGGGATCGAACCCGTCGAGCATCTCGGTGTACGAGTCCGCGGTGACGTCGTAGAGGGGCGTGCCGTTCGTGGGCACGAGGTCGTCGATGCGTTGTGACAGCTCGGTGCGCTGCTCGCCGATCGGCCCGATCGGCACGAGGTCGAGCGAGGTCGCGCCGTTCGCGTCGAGGTCGGTGGAGAAGACCCGCAGCCCCACTTCGTCGTCATCCTTGAACTCGCCGAGCGAAGCGATCGCGGCCTGCTTCGCGAGGTCGAGCTTCGTGGCGAAGCCATCCTGCGTCGCCGGGTCGCCCATCGATCCCGACACATCGATGACCAGCAGCACTCGAGCGGGCTTCCGCTGCTTGTCCCACTGATCGAGGATGCCGATCGCGACCTTCGGGTCGGGCACCTCCAGCAACGCTTGCGGTTCGTTCGGGTCCGCACCGTTGGCTGTGCTGATCGGGTCGCCGATCGCGACCGATGGGTTCCCCGGTCGGAACCCGAACTCGAGCACCTTCGACTGGTTCTCCGGCCGCGTCACGAAGTCACGGAACAGAGCGGCGCCTTGCTTCTGCTCCGCGCTGACCCAGGGCGCGTCGAGGATGAACAGCGGGCTGTCGGAGAAGAGCGTGCCTTCCTTCGGGTAGATCGACACCAAGGGGATGCGCGGTGGCTTGGGCACCTCGCCGGGATCGAGGATGCCGTCGGGGTTGCCGGCGTTGTAGTCGATGACCGACTTCTCCTCGACGGCTACGGCTGATGCGTAGGTGAGCGCCGTGCCGCGAGCGTCGGCCTTGTACATGTTGTTGAGGAACGTGAGCGTGGTGTCGCCGTAGTGCACGACCGACGACTCGACCGATTGCGTGAACGCTTGCACGTCCGGTCGGGCGAGATCCTCGAGCGTGAGGTCGCGCGACTTCCCCGTCGCCGCGTAGTACTGCGCGATTGTGAAGTTGAGCCCGCTCGTCGAGAAGTTGGGGTTCGTCTTGCCGAGACGGAACGGACCCCACTCGGGATGGCCGAACGCCGCCCATCCCTGCGGATCGTTCGCGAGGGCGATGATGTCGCTGAACCCGAGCGGCTTGTTCGGATAGCCGAGCGCCTCGGCCATCGGCTTCGGCATCGCGATCACGAGCGGCGTGAGCATGAACGGCTTCGAAGCCTCGGTGATCGGCGACTCGCCTGCATCGATCAGTCGTTGGTTCACGACGGCGCCCCACGCGCTCGCGGCGGGCGACCAGATGACCGGCTGCGCGCCGTTCGTGTCCGGATCGGGCCAGCCAGCAGCGAGCAGCGACGCACCTGCGCCCGACGCCTTGCTCCGGGGGCGCACGAACACGCATTTGTCGCCGACCTTCGCTTCGTTCGAGCCGTTGAATTCCTTTGCGAGCTCGGTCATCAGCGTGATCTTCTCGGGCGACGATGCCATGTCGACGACGATGCAGCTCCCCGGATCAGCGTTCGAGAGGTCGTCGCCGTTTCCTCCCGACCCAGAGGACGACGAGCACGCGGTGGCGCCGAGCGCGAGCGCGGCCGAGGCGACGAGCGCAGCGACCAGCTTCACCGCGCGCCCTTCCAAGCGTCCCGGAGCGCATCGATGACGCCCGGCGCAGGGAGTCCCGATGCGCTCGGCAGGGTGACGCTCGAGTCGACGCCGTCGACGACAGGTTGGCCGGGGACCCGCCATCCGGATGCTGCGAGCGCGCGCCGCCCCGCGTCGCCGCTCACGATGGAAGCGAGCCGCTCCCCACCCGAAGCTCCGTCGACTGACGCCAACACGACGTCGGCGGTCGCCATGGGCGCAGGGTAGGTGATCGTGATCTTGTCCTTGTCACGTGATGCCGCGAGCCCGGGACCTGCCTCGGCTTCGGTCGTGCCGACGACGTCGACTGCGGACGGCCCGATCGTGAGCATGTCCTCGAAGGTCGGGTTCTGCGGCACCGCGCTCGCGAGCTGCGTGACCCAGTTCTGGAACTCGTCGGTCTCGAAGTCGGCCCTCGACACGTTCGTCGTACGGAGGAACGACGATGCGGCCTGTGCGAGCACGAGCGCGCCGACGCCGTCGTCGATCGGATCGGCGAAACCCGGCTTGACCGTCTGCCAGGCGCTCTCCCCCCCGATGTTCGACCACTGCTCGCCGGCGACGCCACTCACGCAATTCCACGTGAGCGCGCCGTCCTCGCAATTGGGGAGGATCGCGGCGAGGCGGTCGTTCCACATCGCCATGACGAGCGGCGACCGGGCGAGCACCCCGGTCGTCGTCGCGAAGGCGGAGGGCGTCCCGGTGCTCTGTCGAGCGCCGTCCACGATGTCCGGCCACGGGGCCTCCACGAGCCAGCCGTCGATGCCCTCGATCGCACCGGAGGCCGCTTCGAGCTTGTCGGCCGTCACGCCGGCGGGCTCGACCGTCGCGCGGACTGACGGGTCGGCCTTCACGAGGGCGTCGCACACCGCGGCGAGCTCGGTCGTGCAGGTGAGCGCGACGGTCGCGGAGCCTCCGCCGGAGGCGCCGCTCGAAACCGAGTCGTCGTCGATGTGGTGCCGCAGGACGACGGCACCGGCGATCACCAAGACGGCGACGGCCAGTGCCCCCAGTCGCCGCGCCATCGCTCGAAGGGTAGGCGCTGGTCGTGACGGCACCGCGGCAGACAGGGCCGCGGAGTGGCTTCGGAACCGGAACTGCCCGCTGGTAGGGTTCGCGGTCCCTTCCGGGGTAGCTCAACCGGCAGAGCAGCGGACTGTTAATCCGTTGGTTGAGAGTTCGAGTCTCTCCCCCGGAGCTCGTCGGGCCTGTAGCTCAGTGGTCAGAGCGGGCGACTCATAATCGCTTGGTCGCTGGTTCGATCCCAGCCGGGCCCACGCGCTACTCGTCAGCGCCGGCCCCGGCTGCCTTGTCCTCCTCGGTGAGCGGCTGCGGTTGGATGCTGAGCTCTGCCATCGCGGCTTCGAGATCCTCGTCTTCGAGCTCCTCCGGGGGAACGCCGGTGTGCTCCTCGATCTGCTTGGCTTGGCTCGCTGTCATCTTGTGGACGCCGAACGCGACCATCCCGCCGACGAGCATCACGCGGCGCCGAGCGCGCCGCCTCCGCCGACGAACGACTCTCCGTGGCCTCAGACCCATGGCTGCTTCCTCCGTTCGACGCTGCACTTGCTGTGCGAGTGCGGTCGCACCTTAGGCCGCGGGTCAGGCCTCGTCGATCCAACGGGGGGCGCGCTCGAGCAGGTACTGGCTGACCGCGAGGCAGCGGTCGAGGGTGTCGCAGAGCTGCTCCTCGCCGAGGTAGACGCGGTCGAGGCCGACCTCGATGCGCGCGATCACACTCAGGCTGCGCTCCGGCGCATCGGTGGCCGAAGGGAACGAGTCGATCGCCGACACCTCGAGTGGGAGCTGTGTGCCGCCGACGCCGGCGAGCTCGGTCGCGAGCACCAAGAGGTCGGGCGGTGACGGCAGCGGTGGCAACGACCACGTGAACATGAGCGGGAACGCGAACTCGTCGGGAGGCTTGTCGTCCTCGCCCTGCGCGAGCACCGCATCCTCGAACGCGAGGAGGGCGCGCGGGTCGACCTCGAGCGACAGATGCAGGTCGAGCGGCCCACCGCATGCCTCCTCCGGATGGAGGTCGACCTCCCACGCCTGGCGCAACGAGTAGGTCTCGACGAAGTGCCGCTCGTCGTGCACGTGGAAGCCGTGGTCGACGGCGTGATCCTTGAGGTCGGCGACGAAGCCGGCCACGTCGATGACGGCCACGTCTCCAGCCTGCCACGTCGCACCACTACGGTGGCCCAGCCGTGACCGACCCCGTGCACTCCGACTCCGAGCTCGTCGCTCTGCTCGACGCAACCGCCGCTGCTGTGGAGTCGGCGCTCGGCGACGTGACCGACTGGGGCCTCGCGGGCGGCGGTGCGCACTCGGGACAGCACCACAGCGACATCGCGGCCGACGCTGCCGCGCTCGAAGTGCTCTGCCCGGCGGGCGTGGGCGTGCTCTCCGAGGAGAGCGGCCTGCGCGACGCGGACCGGGAGGTCGTCGTGGTGATCGACCCGGTCGACGGGTCGACGAACGCCGCGCACGGTATCCCCTGGTACGCGGTGAGTCTCTGTGCAGTCGACGCGCAGGGGCCTCGCGCGGCACTCGTCGTCAACCTCGCGACCCACGAGCGCTTCGAGGCGTTGCGAGGTGGGGGAGCGCTGCGCAACGGGGCGCCGATCAGGCCCAGCGATT
>DATKAS010000118.1:0-5326 GCA_035497855.1 Acidimicrobiales bacterium | reverse complement strand
TGGTGCGCGGCCTCGGCTCGCTACTGTGACCCAGAGGCTGAGGAACCTCGGTGTCCGCACCTTGCCGCGGTCGAGCCGCACCGCCACTCGCACGAACCCGTTTGGCTTGACACCGCGGGAAGTCGAGGTCGCAGCGTGCCTCCCCGAGCACCTCACGAACGACGAGATCGCTGCTCGCCTGTTCATCTCGCCGAAGACCGTCGATCATCACGTCTCGTCCGTGCTCTCGAAGCTCGGCGTGAGCACGCGTCGCGAGGCGGCGCGCAGGGTCGACGAGCTCGGGCTCGTGGAGGCAGCGCGATGACGACGCAGATCGCGAAGCTGCTCGAGCGAGACCGTGAGCTCGGGGCGCTGCAGACGTGCCTGGCATCGGCGGCCGCGGGTGAAGGTCGTCTCGTTGTGATCTCCGGCGAGGCCGGCGTCGGCAAGACGGCGCTGGCACGGGAGATCTGCAATAGCCGCGGAGCGACGCAGGTGCTCTGGGGGCAGTGCGACCCCCTCGAGACGCCCCGGGCGCTCGGTCCAGTGCTCGACATCGCGCGAGCATCGGGCGGCGACCTCGCGCAGCTCGCGGAGACCGAAGACCGTCACCGGCTGTTCGCGCAGCTCATGTCGTCTTGGTCCGATGCCGAAGGCGTGGTCGTCGCGGTCATCGACGACCTTCAGTGGGCGGACGCGGCGACGCTCGACTTCGTGTCCTTCGCAGGTCGAAGGCTCGACCTCACTCGATGCCTGCTCGTCGTCACACATCGCGACGAGATCGCCCGCGATCACCCTTTGCGGGGCGTCATGAGCGACCTGTCGAGCGCGCCCGCGCTCCGTCGGCTCCGCCCTTCCCCCCTGAGTGAAGAGGCAGTCGCCGAGCTGGCCGCACCCACTCCCTGGGATCCGCGGGAGCTCCACCGCCTGAGCGCCGGCGTCCCCTTCGTCGTGAGCGAGCTGCTGACGGCGGAGCCCGGCGCGCTCACGTCGGTGCACGACACCGTGCTCGCCAAGAGCGGACGCCTGGACACCGATGCGCGTGAGGTCCTCGACGCCGCAGCCCTGCTCGCGGACGGAGCGCCGGTCGCCGTGCTGCTCCATGCGCTCGGAGAGCCTGAGCGGGGCATCGACGCGTGTGTCGACGCCGGCCTTCTGGTGCACGACGGGCACGCCGTCGCGTTTCGCCACGAGCTGGCGCGTCAAGTCGTCGACCGTGCGATCACGCCGACCCGCCGTGCCCGACTGCACCATCGACTGCTGGCGGGTCTCGTCGACGTTGGCGGCATCGATCCTGCCGTGTGCGCGCACCACGCGGAGCTCGCGGGCGATCCCGTCGCCGTTCTCGAGTACGCCCCTCTCGCCGCGCGCCGCGCCGCGGCGCTCGGAGCGCATCGAGAGGCGGTCGCTCAGTATGAACGCGCGCTGAGGTTCGCAGGAGGCGTCGAACCATCGCAGCGCGCCACCTTGCTCGACGAGTACACCGCAGAGCTGATGGTCGTGAACCGCGGTGCCGACGCGCTCGAAGCAAGCACGGACGCGGTGGCGTCATGGCGAGCCGCGGGCGACGTCGAAGGCCTCGCGATGTCGCTCTGCCAACGAGCGCGCGTGCTCGACGCCGTCCCGGACCGTGACGCTGCTCTCGCGGCGGCCCGGTCCGCCTTGGCGTTGGTCGAGCACGGAGAGGAGACGCCAGCGCTGGCTCGCGCGCACGCGACTCTCGTGTGGATGTATCAACGACGCGAGGAGCGCCGAGACTGCGTGCAGGCCGCGCTCGTCGGCTTCCCGATCGCCGAGCGCGTGGGCGACGAGCCGGCGACCCTCGAGCTCATGATGAGCCTCGGCGCGACCGAGCTCTGCCTCTGCGACATGGGTGGCTGGGCGAGGCTCGACGACGCCCTCCGGCGCGCTCGTGCGGCGGGGCTCGGCGAGGAGACGAGCCGCGCACTGAGCCGGATGGTGGCGTATCGATCGGGGAGCAAGGATCCGCTCGCGGCGCTTCCGCTCGCCCAAGATGCTCTGGAGGTCGCGATCGACCTCGGGCTCGAGTCGAACGAGCGGTTCGTTCGCTTGCTCGCTGCTGACTCGCTCGTCGACGCCGGCCGGTACGACGAGGCAGTCGAGGCGGCGAAGTCGCTCGAGGCGCACACTGATCCGTCCGATCCGTTCCTCCTTCAGCCGTTGTCCGTGCTCGCTCGTGTGGCCAGCCGGCGAGGTGAGCCGAGGGCGCGCGGGATGCTCGACGATCTCGCCGCACGCGCGATCCGCCTCGACGACGTCTGGACCTACACCCTCGTCAGTCTTCCCCTCGCCGAAGGAGGCTTCCTCCTGGGCGATCTGGAGCTCGGGGCGTGGTGGGCTCGCAGGGGATTGGACCACATGGACGAGACGGGCGACATCTACTGGCGGGGCGAGCTCGCCGTGCAGCTCTGGCGCTGCGCACGGATCCGCTTCGACCACGAATGGACCGGCGTCGCGTACCAATGGCACCTCGACGGCGAGCTCTCGAAGGCGGCTGATTACTGGCATGAGCGCGGCTGTCCGTACGAGGAGGCCGACGTGCTGGGGGACAGCGACGACGAAGACGACCTCCGTCGCGCCTTTGAGATCCTCGACGGTCTCGGCGCGCGGCCGCGGCAAGTGATGGTGTTGCAGAAGCTGCGCGAGCTCGGCGTGAAGACCCTTCCTCGAGCGACCCGCTCGTCGACGAAGGCGAACCCGATGGGGCTCACCATGCGCGAGGTCGAGGTCGCGACCTGCCGTGCGGAGCACCTCACCAACGACGAGATCGCGGCGCGCCTCTACATCTCCCCCAAGACGGTCGACCACCACGTTTCGTCGGTGCTCTCGAAGCTCGGCGTGAACAGCCGGCGAGAGGCGGCACGCCGCGTCGAGGATCTGGGCCTCGCCACGGACAGCTCGAGCGGGTCTACCGTCTCGGCATGAGTGAACCCACGATCCAGCTCCGTCGGTACACCGTCCAGCCCGGCCGCATGGACGACTTCATCTCATGGTGGCATTCGATCATCGGCCCACGAGAGAAGTACGGGTTCCGCGTCGTCTTCGCCTATGCGGACGATGAGAACAACCAGTTCGTGTGGGCCGTGGCCCACGACGGTGACTTCGATGGAGCGGAGGCCGAGTACATGGCGTCGCCCGAGCGAGCCGAAGCGTTCTCTACGAACCCGAACGTCCTGACCGGCTCCGTCGTCGCGAAAGTGCGAGCAATCGAGCTCTGATCACTCGGGCGGCGCGTCGGCGATGACGCCCGCGGCCGCGAGCGCGGCGATCTGCTCCGCAGTGCACCCGATCGAGCGAAGGATGTCGTCGTTGTGCTCGCCGAGTGTCGGTGCCCGGCGGACCGTCACGGGCGTGACGTCGAAGTGGAACGGCGAGCCTGGGTAGCGCTGGCATCCGGCGTCGGGATGGTCGAGCGCGACGATGAACCCGCGGTCGGCGAGGTGCTCGTCGAGCACGAGGTCGCGGTTGGTGAAGGCAGGCGCAGCGGCGACAGCAATTGCCTGCAGCTCCTTCGTCGCGACGATCGGCGCGCGCGATGCGGTCCACCGAGTGAGCGCCGCATCGATCCGGTCGTGTGCTTCCTGGCGAGCATGGAGGTCGGTGCCGGCGAGGTCGGCAAGGTCGTCGTCGTGCAGGAGCGCGAGCAAGCTCTCCCACTCGGCATCACCCTGCACTGTCACTGCCACCCACGCGTCGTCGCCGTCGCACCTGTACACGCCCTGGGGTGCGAAATCGGCTGACCGGTTGCCGTGCCGCTCGGGCGCGACGCCTTCGACACTGGCGGCGAGCGCGATCTCGCCGGCGACCGACAGCAAGGCCTCGAGCTGCGAGAGGTCGACGTGCAGCGCGGCGCCGGTCATCTCCCGTTCCCACAGCGCGGCGAGGAGTGCGTACGCGCCGTGCAACCCTCCGATCGCGTCGGGATACGCGATGCCGATGCGTAAGGGGTCCTCGCCGATGTAGCCCGTCGCATCCGAGAACCCGGCGTGCGCTTCGAGCATGGGGCCGAACGACGAGTGCGTGGACATCGGACCGGTCTCGCCGTAACCCGTCATCGCGACCGATGCCACCCGCGAGTGGTGTGCGTGCAACCGGTCTCCGTCGATGCCGAGCGATCGCGCGCCGCGGGGTGAGTAGTTGTGCACGAGGAGATCGGCGGACTCGATGAGCGCATCGAGTACCGCGGCGCCTTCTGCTGGCTTCGCGTCGAGGCAGAGGCTGCGCTTGCTGCGGTTCATCTTGTTCCACGTGCCCATGCGGTTCCAACGGTGCTCGCCCGGCTCGGCGTTCGGGAAGATCTCGGGCCGGATCGGCGTCGGGCCGAGCTCCCCCCATCGCCAGGGCGCGTCGGTCGTCGAGTTCGCCATGCCGAAGCCTCGGCTGAGCGGGTGCTCGACCTTGATCACTTCGACCCCCAAATCGCCGAGGGTTCGTCCCGCGAGTGGGCCGGCCCAAGCGACCGAGAACTCGACGAGGCGCGTCGCGGCGAGGTCGATCGACGGAAGCGCGGGACGCGCGTCGTCAGCGGCGAGTGAGGCCACGAACGCGGATGTGTCGGCGCCGAGATCTGACGGCGGAGGGAGCGACGGCGCGTCCCCGAGGCGGAATGGACGCGTCGGGGCGACCGCCGCGTCGTGCACGTCATCGCGCGGCTCGAAGTAGTCGCGGGCAGAGAGCTGCTCGGAGCGCAGCACCTCGGCGAAGCTCAGCACCTTGGCGGCAGGCACGCGGTGTGCCTGGAGCTCCTCGACGGCCTCGTCAGCGGTGTGCGCCGCGAGCCACGGTGCGACAGCCTCGTCGATCTCGGTGTACCGCTCGAACCGCTCTGCGGGCCAGTAGAGGGTGTCGTCCGCCATGAGGAGCACCGTGTCGGTCGCGATGCAGAAGCTCTCCCACTGCTCGCGGCTCGACGCGCCGACCGCGATCCACGCGCCGTCGCCTGTCTGGTAGAGGCCCATCGGGTGGTACGACTCACCGAAGCGTCGGCCCCAACGGCGCTTCACTGCGCCGGTGTGCGTGTACATCGTGAGGCTCCATTGATGAGCAGCCGCGACAGACTCCATGGCGCCGATGTCGACGAGCTGCCCGACGCCGGTGCGCGCCGCGTGGATGATCCCCGCTTGCGCCGCGACCGCCGCAGTCGCTCCGTGCACGAAGGCGGCCCACGGCCCGCCGCCCTGCAGCGGCTCGCGGTCGGGCTCTCCCGTGAGGTACAGGTACCCGCCTGACGCCCAGTCGACGAGCGGGCTCGACCGCCACCGCGCGTACGGCCCGGTGAGGCCGAACCCGCTGAGCGCGACATGGACCGCGGCCGGGTTGGCTGCGA
>DATKAS010000117.1:0-2892 GCA_035497855.1 Acidimicrobiales bacterium | reverse complement strand
GCCCGGTTGCTACTCGAGCGCTGACGTCACCGCGTCACGATCTCGATGAGGTCGGCGACAGCGTTGATGCGGGGATACTCGGCGCCCGCGTGGTCGTCGTACGGGTCGAGCAGGAACGGCTGCATCCCTGCGGCGCGGGCGCCGACCACGTCGTTCGCATACGAGTCGCCGACGTACGCGGTGCTCTCGGGCTGGACGTCGAGCATCTCGAAGGCGAACGCGAAGATCGCAGGATCGGGCTTCGCCACACCGACGATCGTCGAGTCGACGATGACGACGACCGGCACGCCCTCACCCTCCCCCACCTGGCACACGCCGAAGCGCCGCAGCACCGACTCGATCTGCCCCGCCGCGTTGCTCACGACACCGATGGGAACCCCAGCCTCGTGCAGCGTGCGCAGCGCCAGGACCGACGGGAGGATCGGCCAACGCCAGAGGTGCGCGGTACGCGTCGCGCCGAGGACGACGGCCGCCTCCGCTCGCTCGTGCTCGGGCACACCGCAGGCGCGGACGTATGCGGCGTCGTACACGTGCCAGTCGTCATGGACCTTGCCGTCGACGTCTTGCGACCGCATCGCGGCGTAGTGCGCGCGCGTGAGGGATTCGACGGATGTGTCAGCGTCGTACGGCGCGAGCAGCGGACCGAGCACCGTCGGATCGGGCAGCAGCAGGACGCCGCCGGCGTCGAACAAGACGGCGTCGATGGTGGTGGTCAACCTGCGGACCGACGGAAGCCCGCTCGCTCCCCTCGCCGCACGAACTTCGTGGCCATCTTGCGGGAGGCCTCGTCGATCATCTCGTCGCCGAACATGACCGCGCCCTTGCGCTCGCCTTCTGTCGTCGCCTTCTCGTAGGCATCGAGGATGTCCCACGCACGATCGAACTGCTCCTGTGTCGGCGAGAAGACCTCGTTCAGGATGTCGACTTGGTCGGGGTGCAGCGCCCATTTGCCGTCGTAGCCGAGCACCTTCGTGCGGTTGCAGTAGTCGCGGAACGCGTCGGGCTCGCGGATCTTCAGGAAGGGCCCGTCGATCACCTGCAGGCCGTTCGCGCGGCCGGCCATCAGGATCTTGGAGAACACGTAGTGGAAGTGGTCGCCCGGATACTCGGGGATCTGCACGCCGCCGGTGAGCACCGGCATCTCCATCGACGCGGCGAAGTCGGCGGGACCGAAGATGATCGTCTCGAGCCTCGGTGACGCGGCGCAGATCTCCTCGACGTTGATGAGGCCGCGGGTCGTCTCGATCTGGGCCTCGATGCCGATGTGGCCCGACGGAAGGCCGGCGTTGATCTCGACTTGCGTGAGCAGGAGGTCGAGCGCGATCACCTCGGCGGCGGACTGCACCTTCGGGAGCATCACCTCTTCGAGGCGGATGCCGGCCCGCCCGACGACCTCGATGACGTCAAAGACCGTCCACTCCGTGTCCCACGCGTTGATGCGGACGCAGAGCACCTTGTCGCCCCAGTCCTGCGTCTTGATCGCATCGACGACCTTCGCTCGAGCAGCTTCCTTCTCGAGCGGCGAGACCGAGTCCTCGAGGTCGAGGAACACCATGTCAGCGGGAAGGCCAGGCGCCTTGCCGAGCATCTTCTCGCTCGAACCCGGCACGGAGAGGCAGGAGCGGCGCGGCAGCTCACGAGTGCGTGCGGACATGGGCCGCAGCCTAGGCGGCAGACGTATGCTCCCCCGCCGTGAGCATCGATCGATTCCCCGTCGAAGCCGGTCACATCGCGCTCTTCGCACGAGCCATCGGCGACCCCAACCCCGCCTACTACGGAGCGCTGAGCGGCGACGAGCCCGTGCCCGCGCCGCCGACGTTCGCCCAAGCGAGCGCGCAGTTCGACCCCGATTACTTCTTGCGCCCGAAGATCGGCGAGCCGTGGTTCGGGTCGGGTCGCGAGGCGACCGGCATCAAGCGCTCGGGCGGTGGCGGAGGTGGAGGTGGCGGTGGAGGAGGCGGCCTCCACGCCGAGCAGCACTTCGAGTACCACCGTCCGCTGCGTGCCGGCGACGTGCTCACCGGCACCGTGAAGCCCGGCAACACGTGGGAGAAGCAGGGTCGGCGCGGCGGCAAGCTCGTGTTCTCCGAGTCGGTCGTCGAGTACCGCGATCAGAACGGCGAGCTCGTCGTCACCGCCCGCGGCGTCGGCGTCCGCACCGAGACCGTCGTGCAGCAGGAGGCCTGAGATGGCGAACGTCAACGTCGGCGACCAGCGCAGCCTCGTGCTCACCGAGGACCTCACCCGCACGCAGATCGTGCAGTACGCCGGAGCATCGGGCGACTACAACCCCCTGCACACCGACGACAAGTTCACGAAGGAGATCGCGGGCTACCCCGGCGTCTTCGCGCACGGCATGCTCACGATGGGCATGACCGGCCGCGTGCTGACCGACTGGTTCGGTGCGGAGGGCCTGCTTTCGTACGGCGTGCGCTTCGTGAAGCAGGTGTGGCCCGGCGACGCGCTCACTGCGACCGCGACCGTGACCGCGGTCACCGACGGCGTGGCCGAGCTCACCGTCGAGACCGTGAACCAGGCGGGCGAGCCCGTCGTCACCGGCACCGCGAAGGCCCGCGTCGACTAGTCCCGGGACCGCGCTCCCGATCACGGCACCGTCGTCGTCGACGGTCAGACGTCGAAGCGCAGCAAATCGTCGTACGTCTCTCGCCGCACGACGACCCTCGCTCCGCCGTCACGAACGAACACCACGGCGGGGCGAGGGACCTTGTTGTAGTTGGACCCCATCGAGTGGCCTTAGGCGCCGGTGACGGGCGTGCAGAGGATGTCCCCGACGGCGATGTCGTCGGGGACCCTCGCGTTGGAGACCAAGACATCGCCCGACTCGCAGTGCTTCCCCACGATGCGGACGGTGCGAGGGCGCCCGGCATCTGT
>DATKAS010000116.1:0-26342 GCA_035497855.1 Acidimicrobiales bacterium | reverse complement strand
GCGCGATGACCGCGACCGAGACCCAATCGCCGGTGAGCGCGACGAGCTCTGACGCCACGGTCTCGACGAGCCGGTCGGGTTCGCTCGCGACCAACGCGGGCGGCGCACCGTGGGCCCGCACCGAGCGAGACGGCCGCACCTGCGGAGCAGCGACCGGCAGCAGGCGGTTGGCCATCTCCAGGATCGGCCCGGGGACTCGATAGCCGATCTCGAGCTCGGCGACCTCCGCGTTCGGGGGGAGCCCGAGATGCGCCAGCGCTTCCTCCCACGACGGCTGCGACCAGGCGGTGGTCGCTTGCGCGAGGTCACCGAGGATCGTCATCGAAGGCCGCGGGCCGCCACGCCGAGCGAGCACTCGCAGGGCCATCGCCGAGAGGTCCTGCGCCTCGTCCACGACGATGTGCCCGTACTTGCGAGGCGGTCCCGCGATGAACGCCTCGGCCTCGTCGATCAGCGGGATGTCCGCAGTCGTCCACGGCTCACTGCTCGCCGAACCGACCGACTTGCGCAGGATCGCGCGCTGCTCATCGGCGTCGAGGATGCCTTCCGCGGCGCGGGAGAGCGTCGCCTTGCTCGTCAGCAGCTGGCGGACGATCGCGGGCGCGCTGATCGTCGGCCAGAGGCGATCGATCGCGCTGCTCGCGGCTCTGTCGCCACGAAGGTCTTCGGCGATCTGCTCCCGGGTGGCGAGCACGTCGGGGCGCACGCGCTCGAGCCCTTCGAGGATGAGCGTCATCACCGCTGTGCGGAACGCGTCGCGGTCGAGCTGCCACGACCGTCCCATCGCGAGCGCGTCGTCCATCGCGCTCGCCAGCGCGTCAGCGGTCACGCGCGCCGGACCCCATCGCGTCGCGAGCACCACATCGTCGGACGGGCGTCGAAGTCGAGCGCGGCACGCGTTCTCGATCACCTGCGCCATCCGGGCGTCGCCCTTCACGGTCGCGCTCGCCGTCGTCTCGGTCGCCCGCACCGGGAACGACGCGCCGCGGAGTCCCGGGACCGTCGTCTGGACGACCGACGTCTCGCCGAGCGACGGAAGCACCTGCGAGATGTAGCGCAGGAACACGGGGTTCGGCCCGATCACGAGCACGCGTGACTCGGCCAGCTCCTCGCGGTGCTCGTACATGAGGTACGCCGCACGGTGGAGACCGACCGCGGTCTTCCCTGTGCCAGGTCCGCCTTGCACGACCAGGCACACGCCGAGCCCGGCTCGCACCACGAGGTCCTGCTCGGCCTGGATCGTCGCGACGATGTCGCGCATCTCGCCTGTGCGCGCTCGCTCGAGCTCGGCGAGCAGCGGGTCGGCGATGCCGCCGGCGAGCCCGCTCAGCATGCTGTCCGGGTCGTCGAAGACCTCATCGAGGATGTCGAGGAGGTGCTGGCCCTCGACGCTGAACCGTCGCCGTCGCTTCAGCCCGAACGGATCCTGCACGGTCGCGCGGTAGAAGGGCACCGACACCGGCGCGCGCCAGTCCACGACGACGGGATCACCGGTCGGCGTCTCGACGTGGCGCCTGCCGATGTAGAACGTGTCCGCCAGCCCCTCGTTCGCGTCTTCGTCGATGCGGCCGAAGCACAGCGCCAGCGCGCCGACATCGAGCTGCGCGAGCCGCTTTCCGAGGTGCATCGCTTGCGCGTCTGCGTTGGTGTCGCCGCGGCGCGCATCGTCGAGCGCGGTGCGGAACACGGCGCTGGTGCGGCCCTGCATCGCCGCGAGGTGGTCGTAGGCCGCGGCGATGTAGGCCTGCTCGGCCTCGAGGTCCGGGTGTGCACTCACCACAGGGGCGCCCACGGTACGCGGCTGGCGCTATCCGTTCGACAGCTTTGCTTCGGGAACCGTCGGCTGGAAGAGCTCGACGGGGTTGCCGGACGGGTCCTCCACGATGATCTGGCGGCCGCCGATGCCGTTCACGATCTCGTTGCGGAACCGCGCTCCCGCGGCACGGAGCTCGTCGACCAGCGGCTCCAGCGCGTCGACCTCGATCGCGAAGCGGTTCCATCCACCCGGCGTCGGAAGGGTGCCGTCGGGCATCGCCGCACCGCCCCCGCCGGGACCGCCGCGGCTCGGCGCGCTCAGCGCAAGCCGCAAGTCGCCGCGCGACAACATCGCGAAGGCTGGCGCGGGATGCATCACCTCCGTGAACCCGAGATTGCCGCAGTAGAAGGCGATCGCATCGTCGACGTCGTTCACGATGTATCGGACGCTCACGGTTGCCATGGATCCATGTGACCACGCGACACGAGGGGAGCGCAGCGATCCCGAGAACATGTGAGGAGCCGCGGGCGCAGCAGGCGTGGGTAACGTCCCAACGTGAGCATCCTCGGATGGATCGTCGTCGGCCTGATCGCCGGATGGCTCGCCCGTGTCGCGACCGGCTACCGGCGCCCGCCGGGCTGCCTGTTCACGATGGCGGTCGGCGTGCTCGGCGGCCTGCTCGGCGGGTTCCTCTTCACCGCGTTCGGCAGCGAGGGCATCACCGACTTCAGCTGGCGGTCCATCTTCGTCGCCTTCATCGGCGCGGTGCTCCTCCTGCTGATCCTCGGCGCGATCACCGGGATGGGTCGTCGCCGCTAGCACCGGTACGCTCGCTCACATGACCGAAGTCGTGATCGTCGAAGCAGTCCGCACTCCCGTCGGCCGTCGGGGCGGCGGCCTCTCGAGCGTCCATCCCGCCGACTTGCTCGCGACCGCGCAGGCGGCGCTCATCGAGCGATCGGGTGTCGATCCTGCAGCAGTCGGGCAAGTGATCACCGGCTGCGTGAGCAAGGTCGGCGAGCAAGGCTTCAACATCGGTCGCACCGCGTGGCTCTCCGCCGGGTTGCCCCTCTCGGTGCCGACGACGACCGTCGACACGCAGTGCGGCTCCTCGCAGCAGGCGACGAACCTCGCGACGTCCCTCGTGGGCTCGGGCGTCGTCGACATCGCGATCGGGTGCGGGGTCGAGGTGATGAGCCGTGTGCCGATCGGCTCCGACAGCCGTCGCGACTTCAACCTGGGCCGCCCGATCCCGAACTCCTACTTCGCTCGCTACGAGATGACCTCGCAGTTCGAGGGGGCGGAGCGCATCGCCGACAAGTGGGGCATCACGCGCGACGACACCGACCGGTTCGGCCTCGCGTCACAGGAGCACGCGATCAGAGCGTGGAACGAAGACAGGTTCGCGGGCTCGATCGTCGAGGTGGACGCGCCCGATCTCGACGAGGAGGGCAAGCCCACCGACACGACGCACCACGTCGCGCGCGACGAGGGTCTCCGCGAAACCACGCTCGAGAAGCTCGCCGCACTGAAGCCAGTGGCGCGTGAGAACGGCGTGCACACCGCGGGCTCGTCCTCGCAGATCTCCGACGGCGCGGCCGCGGTGCTGCTGATGACAGCGGACCGCGCCAGCGAGCTCGGGCTCACGCCCAAGGCGCGGATCGTCGACACCTGCCTCGTCGGCGTCGACCCCGTGCTGATGCTCACCGGCCCGATCGATGCGACGCACCGGCTCTTCGAGCGCACGGGACTGTCCGCCGACGACATCGACACGTTCGAGATCAACGAGGCGTTCGCATCGGTGGTGCTCGCGTGGGCGAAGGAAGTCCATCCCGACATGGACAGGGTGAACCCGAACGGCGGCGCCATCGCCCTCGGCCATCCCCTCGGAGGCACCGGCGCCGTCCTGCTCACCAAGGCGCTCTTCGAGCTCGAGCGCACGGGTGGTCGCTATGGGCTCGTGTCCATGTGCTGCGGTGGCGGGCTCGGCACCGGCACGATCATCGAGCGGCTGTAGCCCCCGAATTCGGGTCGAGCATCAGGCTCGACTCGTCCACCACCTCGAAGTCCGTGCCGTGCAGCTGGTCGAGCAGGTGGAGCATGTCGTTGTCCCAGTGCTCATCGGGGACGCCGCTCATGAACCACGGTGAGCCGTTGTCCGCGACGATCAGCCCGTAGGTCTTCAACGCGGTGAGGATCACGCGCAGCTGTGGCGGGTAGCCGCTGATGTCGACGTTCGCCTTCAAGCGGAGGCGAAGGCCCATGGGCGGCAGCGACGGATCGGTCCTGCTGCTCGCGACGTGGCGGGCCGGCCAGATCGCGGCGCGCTGCGTGCGAGGGACGGTCACACGGATCGCGTGCGTGATCGCGCCGCCCGCGACCTCGTCGTAGCGCACGAGGCCCGGGAGGATCGGGAGGCCCGCGGCGTCCGCCGATGTCCATCCGTCGGGCCGGAGCGCGTTCGATTTCAGGTTCCAGATCGCACCTGATCCTGCGTGCCACGAGCCGTCGTCCTGCGGCGACGCCGCGAACAGCTCGTAGAGGGTGCACGAGCCCTTGTCGACGATCAGCACATGGCGGTCGCCGTCGCTCTGCGGGCCGCCCTCGATCGGCGGGTTCGCGGGGATCGGATAGGGACCGGGATCGCTCTCGTCCGCGTAGTCGAAGTCCACGGGAACCTCTGCCGTGTGGGAGTCGACGACCACGTACGGGATCCCGATCGGGCCACCGTCCCACAGCCCCGATCCGAAGTCGGCCTTGAGCGGTGCCGACGCACCGATCGCGGCGATGTACGCATCCGACTTCGGGTCGACGGGCAGCTTCGAGACATCCGCATGCCAGACGTTGTCGTCGGGGAGCACCGGGCACGCGGGCGCCTCGGGCAGACGGGCCTGGCAGGCACTCGCCGCGACGACGATCCCAAGCAACACGAGCGCGGACGCCAGCCGGTGCATCGTCTGGTCATCGACGCATCCGACCGAGCACTTGACCCCCACGGCCGTCTGGAGCCGGTCCCCACGGTCGAGTGCGGTCGGCGGGACGGGGAATGTCCCACCCCGCTGGCACCATGTGAGGGTTGCGGCGAGGCCGCCCTGATCGTCGAGGCCAGAGGGCGAAACGATGCGTCGAATGGTGGGGTGTGTGCTGGCGGCGGTGATGCTCGCCGCATGCGGTGGCGGGTCATCGGGATCGAAGCTCGAACCCGGCCAGGCTGTGGTGCAGCGCGTCGTCGACGGCGACACGGTCGTCGTCCACGTCGGAGGGCGCGACGAGCGGGTGCGGCTGATCGGCGTCGACACGCCCGAGACGGTCGATCCCCGCAAGCCGGTGCAGTGCTTCGGCAAGGAAGCCTCGGCCCACACCAAGTCCCTGCTCCCGCCGGGCACGGTCGTGCGACTCGAGCGCGACGTCGAGCCTCGCGATCGCTACGACCGCTTGCTGGCCTACGTCTACCGCGTGTCCGACGGCCTCTTCGTGAACCTCGAGCTGGCGCGGGACGGCTACGCGCAGCAGCTGACGATCCCGCCGAACGTCGCGTACGTCGACCAGATCCGCGCCGCCGTCGCCGACGCACGCCGGGAGGGCAAAGGGCTGTGGTCGTCCTGTGCCGCGTCGACGTGAGCAGCCGGTATGTTCCCAGCCGTGGGAACTCTGGCCGAGCGACTCGGCTATCGGCCTGACGACCGCCTCCTCATCATCAGCTGCGACGACCTCGGCGCGTGTCACGCGTCCAATGTCGGTGTCTATGAAGCCCTTCGCGACGGTGTGGCCACGAGCGCGTCGCTCATGGTCCCCGCGCCGTGGGCCCGCGAAGCGGCCGCGCAGTACCGAGGCGAAGACATCGGAGTGCACTTGACTCTCAACGCCGAGCACGAGCTGTATCGGTGGGGTCCGGTCACTCAGGCGCCGTCGTTGCTCGACGGCGAGGGTGGGTTCCCACGGCGCGTCGACGACCTCTGGGAGCACGCCGACCTCGACGAAGTGCGCAGGGAGTGCCGCGTGCAGATCGAGCGCGCCATCCTCTGGGGATTCGACGTCACGCACCTCGCCTCACACCTCGGGTCGATGCAGCTGCGGCCCGAGTTCTTCGACATCTACCTCGAGCTCGCGGTCGAGTTCGCGCTCCCGATCCGGTTGCCGAGCGCAGACACGGAAGCATCGACGGGGTTCCCGTTCCGCAGGCTGGCGGCCGAGGAGGGCGTGCTCTTCCCCGACCACTTCACGCCCGCGCACCAGGCCGGAAGTCGCGAGCGCGTCGAACGCACGCTCGCGACGCTCGAGCCGGGAGTCACTGAGGTGCACGTGCAGCCGATGGTCGACACACCCGAGGTGCGAGCGCTCTCCCCCCATTGGGAAGCCTGGGTCGACGACCACCAGCTCGTGGTGCACGACGAGGCGCTGGCCGACGCGATCGCGGCGTCCGGTGCACACCTGATCGGGTTTCGACAGCTGCGTGCCGCGCAGCGGGAAGGATGACCTCGATGCGGCGCTGGTTGGCAATCCTCGCGATCGTCACGATGGGCGTGACGGTGATCGCGGCCTGCGGCGACGACGCCGACGTGCCGGGCAACGCCGATGTGAATACGTCGGTGCCGGTGAGCGCGGCGACGGTGAAGATCAAGAGCAGTGGGTTCGATCCCAGCTCTGCGACGGTGCCGGCCGGGCAAGCGGTGACGTTCACCAACGACGACAACCAAGATCACCGCGTCGTTGCGGACGACAGCTCCTTCGACACCGGCACGATCCGGCCGGGTGAGTCGACCGTGGTGCTGTTCCAGAAGGCCGGCACCGTCCCCTACAAGGACACGCTCGACCCGTCGAACACGGGCCAGATCGAGGTCACCGCGAGCTAGTGCACTGATCTAGTACTCGGTGATCTCGCGGATCTCCTGCTGGATCGCCTTGTACTCAGGCGACGCGGTGAGCGGCATCAGCGACATCAGCTTCGCCATGTTGCCGGTGACCTTCATCTTCCCCTGCATGAACGCGGCGTTCGGGTCGAGCTGGCCGTCCTGAACGAGCTTGTTGTCCGCGTACGACACCTGCATGGTGAACTCCGCGTCGGGGTCTTGACCGAGCGTGGCCTCGAGCAGCTTGCCGTCCTCGACCACCCAGTAGAACCAGCAGTCGTCGGCGCCCCCGGGCATGTTGGTGATGCGGTACTGCATCCGCGCGGTCGCGCCCGCGCGCTCGGGGAACGACTTCGCGAGGCGAACGTTCTCGTCCAGCCACTCCTGCGTGAGGTACTTCGCCATCGGGCGAGCGTAGCCCTCAGGCGTCAGGCGCTCTCTCTGACCTCGCTGCCCACCTCGCTGCCGACGGCGCTGCGGATCCCTGCGAACAAGTCGTGCTCGATCTTCCCCTCGGGGGGCGTGCCGACGAGGCTGCGTGCGAGCACCCAGTCCTCCCACGGATACAGCTCGGCGAGCACTTCGTCGGAGAGCCCGAACCAGAACGGCGACGTCGGGTCGATCTGCGTCGCGTGCGCGAGCAGCGCGTCACGTCGCACGGAGAGGTACGGGCTGACGTCGATGCGCGTCGTGATGCGATGGTCCTGCCATGGACGCTCGAACCACTTCGCGTCGTACGGGGACTCGAGGCCGAGCTCGAGCATCTTGTTGTGTACGGCTTCCATGCGGGCACGCGCCCAGATCGTGTAGTAGAGCTTCAGCGGCTGCCACGGCTCGCCCGCCTCGGGGTACCACTCGGGATCGCCGGCGCGCTCGAACGCCGGCAACGAGATGTCGTGCACCCGAAGATGATCGGGATGCGGGTAGCCGGCCTGCTCGTCGCCGTAGGTGATGATCACGTGCGGCCGCTCTCGGCGTAGCACCTCGACGAGCCGGCCCACGGCTTCGTCGAAGTCGGCCTGCGCGAAGCACCGGGGATCGTTGTTCGCCTCTGACTCGGGCATACCGGAATCGCGGTATCCGAGCATGACGAGCTCGTGGTACCCGATGATCCGGGCGGACGCCGCGACCTCGGCTGCCCGGACCGCGCCGAGGTTGTCGCGCACCTCTGGCCGATCCATCACCGGGTTGTGGATGTCGCCTTCCTCGCCGCCTGTGCAGCAAACGAGCACGGACCGCACGCCCTCGGCGCTGTAGCGAGCAACCGTCGGCGCACCTTTCGATGCTTCGTCATCCGGGTGCGCGTGGATGGTCAGCAGGCAGAGCGGTTCTTCCACTCGGGCCACGGTAGCGGCCCCTTACCGAATTCGGAGTGCCACTGCGGGTGTGTCGATGGGCTCGGCCGGGAGCGTCACCTCGAGGTCCGCGCCCTCGTTGCGCCAGCTGAGCGGGGCGTGATGTCCGAGCATCTCGACCGTCGCGCCGACCGTTGGAGAGAAGTCACGGATCGTCAACGTGCGCCCCGGGGGACGGCCGAGCGCGATGACATGCACCGCGTTGCCCTTCGCCGTGAACCGCACGTCGAGGCCCTCGCGCGTCGTTGACGCAGCGCGCCGCCATGGTGTCGTGTCGTAGATGGCTTCGCCGTTCACGCGGAGCCACCATCCGAGGCCGAGGAGCCGTTCCGCCTGCGCGTGAGGGATGCGACCATCTGCCGCTGGTCCGACGTTCAGCAGCAGGTTGCCGTTCTTGCTCACGATGTCGACGAGGAGGTGCACGAGACCGTCGACACTCAGCAGGTCGTCCTCGGGCGTGTTGCGGTTGAGGCCGAACGAGTGGCCGATGCCGCGACACGTCTCCCACTTCGCCTCGGTGATGTCGGCCATCTGCGCGTACTCCGGCGTGGTGAAGTCGGCGTGGGCGGTGCCACCCGCGACACCGAGGAAGTCGAACCGGTTGTTGACGACGCCCTCGGGATGCATGTCGTAGTAGTCCGCGAACAGCTGGGGCGAGTTGCCCGCGATCGGGTAGCCGATGTCGTTCCAGAGCACCGCGGGCGCGTAGCGCTCGATGAGCTCGCGCCAGTGCGCGTCCGCGTAGCGCGCGTACTCCTCGCTCTGAGGAATTGCCATCATCAGCGAGCGCATCGAGTCGATGCCGAGGCCACCGAACGTCCAGTCGAGGCCGCCCGAGTAGTAGAGGCCGTACGTGAGGCCGCGGGCGCGCACCGCGTCGCCGAGATCACCGACGACGTCGCGCTCGGTCTGCCACCCCGCCTTGAACGGGTTCCGCGTCGCGCTCGGCCACAAGAGGAACCCGTCGTGGTGCTTCGTGACCAGCACGACGTAGCGCGCGCCTGCAGCGGCGAACAGGTCGGCCCAGACGTCGGGGTCCCACCCCTGCATCGCCGCGGTGAACTGGGGCGCGAACGCGTCGTACGGGTAGCCCTCTCCGTAGGTCTCCCTGTGGTGGGCCTGCACGGGACTCCCGTCGAGCGCGAGCGAGTTGAGGTACCACTCGCTGTACGGCGTGTTCCGGAACGGGTCGGGGTTCTCGAACATGCTCCCGATCACTGGCGCCCACGCGGGGATCGTCCAGATCCCCCAGTGGATGAAGATGCCGAGCTTCGCGTCGTTGAACCACGACGGCACGGGATGGGCGCGCAGGGACTCGACGGTCGGCTGGTAGGGCACGGCCGCAACCCTATGGGCGCGATGAGGGTGCCTTCGGATGACCCGGTCGGGCTGCCAGACTCGGGGGTCGTGCGTCACCGTCCGCTGCTGGCGTTCGCGGTCGCCGCGACGTGCCTCCTCACGGCCTGCTCCCACGACGGGCGCACGCTGGCGCCTGCCAAGCCGGATCAGACCGCGAGCATCGTCACGAGCTCGACGCTCGACCCGAACGCGACCTTCCAGCTCGCGACACCATTCGGGGAGACCACGCCGATCCAGCCGCAGTACACCTGCAAGGGCCAGGACATCTCACCGCCGCTGTCGTGGGTCGCGGTACCGACCGGCACGGCCGAGCTGGCGCTCGTCGTCACCGACGCGGATGCCAACGGGTTCATCCACTGGGTCATCGCGGGGATGGATCCCACGATCGTCACCGAGATCCAAGAAGGCTCGCCCCCGCCGAGCGCGGTGCAGGCGCTCAACGACTTCGGGAAGCTCGGCTGGGGTGGGCCGTGCCCGCCGGCGGGCAAGACGCACCACTACGTCTTCACGCTCTACGCGCTGAGCGAGCCGGTGAGCATCGAGAGCGGCATGCCCGGCAAGCAGGCGCTCGATCTGATCAAGGGCGCGGCGGCGCAGCAGACCTCGATCACCTCTGTCTTCCCGTGACAGCAGAGGTGCACGTCGCTCGGTTCGCCGAGCTCACACCCGACACGCTCTACGGCATCTTGCGGCTGCGCTCCGACGTGTTCGTCGTCGAGCAGGAGTGTGCGTACCCCGACATCGACGGCCGGGACCTCGAGCCCGATGCGTGGCACCTCTGGATCGAGGCCGATGGCGAGGTCGTCGCGTACTTGCGCGTGCTCGAAGGACCGCCCGACGGCGCTCGCCGCATCGGTCGTGTCGTGACGTCGCCGACGGCCCGGGGCCAGGGGCTCGCTGCCGCCCTCGTGCACAAGGCGCTCGCCGAGACGATGGGGCCGGTGGTGCTCGACGCACAGAGCTACCTCGTCGAGTGGTATCAGGGGCTCGGCTTCACCGTCATCGGCGACGAGTACCTCGACGACGGCATCCCCCACACGCCGATGAAACTCGAGCGCTGACGCGCTCTCGCTCGCTCCGCTCGTCAATCGGTTCTTCGCGCACCCGGGCGGCGCATTGCGCCGCCCGCTATAGGGAAACCGACAGGGCGTCGAGGTGGTCGGCGAACTTCTCGATCGCGGCCTTGCGTCGCGTGGGCACGTGCTCGGACGGCACCTCGGCGGCCTTGTATCGCTTGAGCGTCTGGCGGGCGACGGTGACCTTGTGCACCTCGTCGGGGCCGTCGTAGATGCGGGCGGCGCGTGCGGCGCGGTACATCGACTCGAGCGGCAGGTCGGTCGTGTAGCCGAGTGAGCCGTGCACCTGGATCGCGCGGTCGATCACGTTGTAGAGCACCTTCGCGCCCCAGAACTTGATGATCGCGATCTCGACGCGGGCCTTCGACGCGCCGACCTGGTCCATCTTCCAGGCTGCCTGCAAGGTGAGAAGACGAGCCGCTTGCATCTCGGCGTACGACTCCGCGATCCAGTCTTGGATCATCTGCTTCTCGGCGAGCAGCGAGCCGTGGGTGAAGCGTGACAGCGACCGCTCGCAGAGCATGTCGAACGCGCGCTGCGACTGACCGAGCCAGCGCATCGCATGATGGATGCGACCTGGGCCGAGGCGCTTCTGCGCGAGAAGGAAGCCGTCGCCCTCGTTGCCGATCATGTTGTCGACCGGGACGCGCACGTTCTCGTAGAGGATCTCCGCGTGGCCGCCGGGTTCGCCCGTCTTGTGGTCGGGCTCGCCCATCGTCGGCACGTCCCGGAGGATGTTCACGCCTGGCGCGTCGGCGGGAACGATGATCATCGAGAACCGGCGGAAGGGCTCGACGTCGGGGTTCGTCTGGCACATCACGATCAAGAAGTTGCTGATCGACGCGTTCGACGAGAACCACTTGTGCCCGTTGATCACCCATTCGTCGCCGTCGCGCACAGCGCTCGTCGTGAGCAACGTCGGGTCTGCTCCTGCGCCGGGCTCGGTCATCGAGAAGCACGACCGCAGCTCTCCCGAGAGCAACGGCTCGAGGTAGGCCTCGCGCTGCCACGCGCTGTCGGGCCGTTCCTCGATGCCCACCGCGATGAGCTCGGCGTTACCCGAGTCGGGCGCGTTGTTGCCGAAGATCGACGGCGCGTACGCGCAGGCGCCGAGGATCTCGTGCATGAGCCCGAGCTTGACCTGGCCGAACCCACCGCCGCCCATCTCGGGAGGCAGGTGCGCGGCCCACAGCCCCTGGCGCTTCACCTCGTCCTTCATCGGCGCTGTGATCACACCGAACCGCTCGCGGCCCTCGGCCGTGCGCCACACGTCGCCAAGCGTCTCGAGCGGCATGATCTCTTCCCGCACGAACCCTCGCATCCAGTCGAGCTTGGCTTCGAACTCGGGCTCGGTCGAGAAGTCCCAGGCCATGTGCGATCCCCCTGACGGTGCGATGGTGCGCGGCCGTGCGACTCTAACGCCGGTGCTGTTGAACCTCCTCACGATCGGCGTGCTCGGCTTCGTCGGCGTTCGATTGATCGGTGGCGCACGCCTGTCGCTGAGCGGTCAAGGCCGCGCGCAGACGATGCTGATCGTCCGAGGGATCAGGCTGCGCCATCTGGTCGTCGCGCCGTTCGTGCTGCTCGCTGTGCTGATCGTCGCGGGGCTGCTCATCCAGCTGCCGGTGCTGCGATGGGGATGGTGGACGGCGCTCGGTGGGATCGGCAACCCGGTGACCGGTGGCACCGAGCAGACGAAGGGCACCGCGCTCGAGTGGCTGGTGCCGATGGCGTTCCTGCTCGTGCTGCTGCCCGCCATCCCGCTCTTCGCTCAGACCGAGGAGCGGATGTTCCGGTTCGGGGCCGAGCACTGGTCGGGGCGCAAGCGAGCGACGAAGGTGGTGCAGTTCGGCCTCGCCCACGCGATCATCGGCATCCCGATCGGTGTCGCGCTCGCGTTGTCGATCGGCGGGGCGTACTTCATGTGGTGCTACCTGCACCGCTTCAAGGCGACCGGCCGCCCCTACGAGTCGATGATGGAGAGCACCCGGGCCCACGCGGCGTACAACACCGAGATCGTCTTCGTGCTGCTGCTGGCGTTCCTGGCCCTGGCGATCACGGGCGGATGACGCTCACGCGACACCGGCCGCCAGCCGATAATGACCTGTGCTCTGGGTGATCCTCATCGCCGGCGCCGGGATGGTGGCCGGCCTGGTGAGCCTTTCGATGGTGATCGGCGAACGCAATCGCGACCGCGCGCTCGTCGCGACCGCGAAGCGCGCGGGGCTGGAGTTCTCCCCGAGCGATCCGTTCGACTGCGCGAGCCCGCCGTTCGACCTGTTTCGCCAGGGCGACGGCCGCGGCACGCAGAACGTGATGTGGCGCGCCAGCTCGCCGCACCCGATCCGGGTGTTCGACTACTGGTGGTTCGACGAGTACGAGGACGAGAACGGCGTCAAGCACCGCACCTACCAGCGGCGCACGTGCGCGCTCGCCGACGTCGGGTGGATGTGGCCGCAGCTGTCCCTGCAGCGCGAGAACCTCGTGAGCAAGGCCGCGTCGGTGTTGGGCGCCCGTGACATCGAGTTCGAGTCCGAGGAGTTCAACCGCACGTTCTTCGTCACGTGTGAGGATCGAAAGTTCGCGAACGCGTTCCTCGACGCGCAGATGATCGACCTGCTCGCCGCGACCAAAGGCCTGTTCGAGATGGAGGTCCACAACCGCTGGATCCTCCTGTACAGCAAGCGCCTCAAGGGCAACGAGATGGCGCCGCTGTACCGGCTCATCGAGACACTCGTCTCGCGCGTCCCGCGCCTCGTCTACGAGATGTGGCCGGCGCGATGAACATGATCTGGGTCGTGCTCGGCGTCGTCGCGGTGCTGTTCGTGCTCGCCGCGATGTCGTACAACCGGTTCGTCACTCAGAAAGCACTGATGGCGAACTCGTGGGCCAACGTCGACACCGAGCTTCGCCGGCGCCATGACCTCGTTCCCAACCTCGTCGAGACCGTGCAGGGCTACGCCGGGCACGAGCAGCACGTGCTCGTCGACGTGGCAAGGGCACGCACGGCGGCACGCTCGACAGGTGGCACCGGCGCTGAGCACAACAAGGAGGAGGGCGCGCTGTCAGACGCGTTGCACTCGTTGTTCGCGCTCGCCGAGGCGTATCCGGAGCTCGAGGCGAGCGCCCATTTCCTCGACCTGCAGCGCCAGCTCGTGACGACCGAGGATCGCATCCAAGCTGCTCGCCGCCTCTACAACGCCGACGTGCGCGACTACAACCGGCGTGTCTCGTCGTTCCCCTCGATGCTCGTCGCCCGCCTCGGTGGGTACGAGCACGCCGACTACTTCGAGCTCGAGCCTTCGCTCCGCGGCTCGGTCCCCGACGTCAAGGCGTGACGGTCACGCGGGACGCCGCGAGCGCCCGAAGAGCTTGGGCCTCGGGGCCACGACGTCGCGGTCCGAAGACCATGGAGCGGCGGGTGCGAACACCAGGGCGGCGAGGGAGGTCAGCGGCCTGTCGTAGTTGACCCGCCACCCGGCGAAGTCGCGCCATGCCTGATCGCGGTCGGCCTTCAGCGGGACGCCGGCGGCCTCGAGCTCGACCAGGACGAGGTCGAACTCTCGACGCGTGACCGAGATCGGGTCGTCGGGCCTCGGGTTCGGGTCGTAGCGGATGCCGAAGTAGTCGCAGATGCGGCGCAGGCAGAGGTATCCCGTACGGATCAAGATCTGGGCGTGCCCGCTGCGGGGACGGTCCACTGCTGCGAGCAGCACCGACGCCGTGTCGAGCACGCACCCCGCCGCGGTGATCCACGAGCGCTCGGGCTGCGGTGACCGGAAGTACACGAGCGCGGCGAACGAGATGTGGCTTTCCTCCACGTCGATGAACCACTGCTCCCACCTCCGGAAGAGCTCGTCGTCCACCATGTCCATCCCGCCGATCTGCGCGTAGCGAGCAAGCAGCTGGCCCGCGCTCGGAGGGTTGCCGGCACGCGTCTCGAGCCCGCCGACGAGCTGCTCGCGGCGAGCGAACGCGCCGTAGATCGAAGGCAGATAGCTGATCAGCAGCGCGACGAGACCGAGCCCGATCATCGCCTCGAGGAACACGAGCAAGTCGACGGGGAGGTCGTGAGGCACAGCGAAGCCCAACGTGAAGATCGAGGATCCGCTCAACACGAACGCCTGCCGCAAGGGCTGGACGTTCAACGCCCACATCATCAACGTGAAGCCGATGATCATGAGCGAGATCCACACGAACGGCAGGAGGATCAGGCACAAGGGGCCGTAGAGGGCGTTCACCTTGTCGCGCTGTGCGTAGGTGCGGCCCTCGTGCGCGAAGACGTTGAACACCTTTCGCATCGTGATGAACACGACCCGGTTGATCATCGTGCTCGACGCTCGGGGGAGCACCACCGTGCGCAGCGCGGCGGAGCCGGTGTACACGACGATGATTGCGCCGGCGGCGAAGGCGAGCACCTGGAGCACCGGCATCGTGCAACTCTTCCACTCTCGGTACGCAAAGATCGGGGACCGATGGAACCGGCGGCGCGGGTGCGATGGGTGATCGAGACGGCACGGGGTGTGCTCGACGGTCGCCTGTCCGCGGATCAGGCGGCGTCGTCGGTGCGGCTCCAGCGTGACCAGCTGGTGGGGTTGTTGCGCGCCGACCGCCTCACCGTGACCCAACGCGAATGCGACACGGTAGCGACGACGTTGCGGATGCTCGCCGAGCAGGTGAGCGACCAGGCCTCATCCGCCGCAGACAACGACGATCACCTCGCGATCGCCGAAGCGCTGGGGTCCCTGGCTCAAGCCCTGAGGTGACTCGCCACTAACCTGCCGCTGATGCCCGACATGCCGTTTCCGTGCCTGTCGGTCGTCACGCCGTGCTTCAACGAGGAGCAGACGATCAAGGTCGTCATGGAGCAGGTGCTCGCCTCTCCGTACACCCGCGAGCTGATCGTCGTCGACGACGGCTCGACCGATGGCACGCTCGCCATCGCCCAGCAGCTCGACGACCCCCGAGTCAGGGTGCTCGCCCAAGGCGTCAACCAGGGAAAGGGTGCGGCCCTGCGACGCGGCTTCGCCGAAGCCACGTCGGACTACGTGATCGTGCAGGACGCGGACCTCGAGTACGACCCACGTGAGTACGACGTGATGCTCCAGCCCCTCCTCGACGGCAAGGCAGACGTCGTGTACGGGTCGCGCTTCCACGGCTCGCGGCCACACCGCGTCCTCTACTTCTGGCACTCGGTCGGCAACAAGGCGCTCACCACGCTCTCGAACATGTTCACGGACCTGAACCTCACGGACATGGAGACGTGCTACAAGGCCTTCCGCCGCGATGTCCTCGACTCGATCACCATCGAGGAAGATCGCTTCGGCATCGAGCCTGAGATCACCGCGAAGGTCGCCCGCGGGGGTTGGCGGGTCTACGAGGTCGGCATCTCCTACGACGGACGCACATACGCCGAGGGCAAGAAGATCGGTTGGAAGGACGGCGTGCGGGCCTTCTACTGCATCGTGCGGTACTCAGCCGGTCCGCTCCGCCGGGCGCGTTGACGAGCATCTCGCGCATCCAGACCGAAGCGGGCCCCGCGGAGATCGTGGCCTCGGCGGTGGCGCCACCGAGGCGATGGCCGCGCTGGCTGAAGCCGCTCCTCCTCGGCCTGCTCTTCATCGGGACTGTCCTGCTGATGCGGCGCCCCACCCCGCACCGCGTCTTCCACACGCTTCCCGCGAACACCGGTGATCCGGCACTCGTCGCGTGGATCATGTCGTGGGACGTGCATGCGCTGCTCACGCATCCGTCCCATCTGTTCAACGCGCCGATCTTCTGGCCGCGCACCCTCACGCTCGCGTACTCCGACCTGCTGCTGCCCGTCGCGCCGCTGTTCGGCCTCCTCCACACGCTGACCGGCAGCTACGTCGCCGCGTTGAACCTCACCGTCCTCGTGCTCATGGTCTTCACGCAGATCGCGACCTACGCGTTGGCGAAGCGGCTCACGGGTCGCGACGACGCCGCGATCCTCGCCGCGATCGCGTTCACGTTCAGTGGCTACGCGCTGGCGCACTGGGGCCATCCTCAGCTGCAGCTGCTCGGGCTGCTGCCACTCGGCTTCCTCGTGCTGTTCCGCGTGCTCGACGTGCCGACCACGAGGAACGCGGTCATCTGTGGCGTCGTCACCGCCGCGATCGCGCTCGGGGCGCTCTACTACGGCGCGCTGTTCGCGCTGTGCGCCGTTGCGGTCGTCCTCGGCCACGCGTGGTCGCAGCGATACCAGCTCAAACAGGGCTTCTGGCGCGCGATCGCGATCTCGGTGATCGTCGCCGGCGGGATCGTGCTGCCATTCGCCGTGGGGTACTGGCGGTTGCAGTCGCAGGACGGCTTCCAACGACCCGCGGTGCCGGCGTGGGGCCTGAAGGCCGACGATCTGCTGACGCCCGCGCCGCGCAGCTACCTGTACGACTGGATGGCCCGCATCGGGCCGGCTCGCGACGGCGAGCACATGCAGTTCCAGGGCTTCGTGGTGATGGCGCTCGGCGCGATCGGTCTCGTCAGCACCCTGCGCCGGCGCGAGGACCACACGTGGCGAGACGACGTGCAGGACCGCGACGAGCCGATCAACGCACGCCGGCACCGCGAGCTGCGCCTGCTCGTCCTCGCGGCAGGCGTGTCGATCGTCGTCGCGATCGGGCCGGAGGTGTACGGCATCACGGCGCCATTCGGGCTGCTGCGCGATCACGTGCCCGGGTTCGGTGGCATCCGGGTCGCGGCGCGGCTCGCTGTCGTCGCGTGGCTCGCGCTCGCCGTCCTTGCCGGCAAGGGCTTCGCGGTGTTGACGCGTCACGTGCGTTCGACGATGCGTGGCGCACTCGCCGTCGGTGTCGGCCTCGTGATCCTCGTCGAGCTCGCGGCACCGGTCATCACCGCGGAGGTCTCCTCGCGCGACTCGACGCTCGACGTGTACCGCGCACTCGACGATCGCGGCACCGACCCGGTCGTCGAGCTTCCGATGATGGACCCGATCACGCAACCGTACGAGTGGGCGATCGTCGAGTCGCCGCGGATGCTCTTCGCGACGACGGACTGGCACCCGCGCGTGAACGGCTACTCCGGCTACCTGCCCCCGGGGTACGCCGAGGACGTGCAGCTGCTCAACACCTTCCCCGCGCCGAGCGCAGTCGCCCGGCTGCAGGCGCTCGGTGTTCGCTATGTCGTGCTGCACCTCGGCGTGGGGCAGTACACCCCGCAGCAGATCGCGGACATCGTCGCCGCGCTTCCCCCGGGCGCGACAGCACGGCCGCACGGTGACGCGTGGCTCGTCGACCTGCGTGCGCCGCCCGAGCCGGAAGCGGCCGCGGACGGGACGCCCTGATCAATCGCGAGACGGCGTCGAGGGGTGGGCCCGGCGCCGAACCTCCGCTTGGATCGCGTCGCGGTCACCATCGGGCCATGGCTCGACCGCCCGGGTGGACTTCGGCGCGTCGACGACGCCTGCGGCTGCGGCCATGGCCGCGGTGAGTGTCGCGTCGTCGTCCACGAGCACGGTGCCGGGCGGCGCCTGCTCGCCCAGCCCGCCGACCCGAGTCGCGATCACGAGCCGGCTGTAGAGCGCGGCGCGCTCCATGACGCCCGACGACCAGATCTGCCGGTACGGCAGCACGACCGCGTCCGCGGCGACGAGCCAGAGATCGAAGGCCTCGTCGCTGAGGTAGGCGTCGTGAAGCGTCGCCCCCTTCGTCTGGCGGATCGCGGCGGCCAGGTCGTCTCGGTGCTGGAGGAACGCAGGCTCGTCCACCCGCACTGATCCGACGACATGCAGCTGCGCGCCCACCGAGGCAGCACCACTCGCCGAGAACGCAGCGACGGCCCGGTCGAAGCCCTTGTGTGGCTGGATGAAGCCGATCGCGACGAACACGAACCGGTCGGGGCGCAGCCCGAGCAGAGCTCGCGCCGCGGCCCGGTCCGCGTTCGTGTGGGGCACGAAGCTCGCACCGTGCGCCACGACCGCGGTGCGCTCCGGCCGCACGGGCCACACGCCCACGAACCGATCGCGCTCGATCGCGGTGTGGAACACGAGCCGATCGACCGTCCGCCACATGCGGGCCGTGAGCGCGCGGTTCCGGCGCCCGTAGCGCAACGGCTCGTCGTCGAACTCGTGCACGACGACCTCGCTCTCGTGGGCCAGGCGGCACGCGACGAGCAGACCGGCGGTGCTCATCGCGTGGTCGTTCCGAGACATGCCGACCGGGAAGAAGACGTCAGGGTGGAACTGGATCACGAGTCGGTCGAAGCCGCTCACCCGTCTCGCGAGCGCGATGGGGCCGCGCCGATTGCGCAGATCGAGCCACTGATGCGCAGCCGAGGGTGCCGGAGAGAGCACCTCCACGTCGTTGCCTTCCGCGCGCAGCGCCTTCACCTGTTGCACTGCATACGCGGCGATGCCATCGCGATAGGGCGCGTACGGCGTGACCATGAGGATGCGGCTCACGGCTGCGTCCACTCGATCAGCAGCGCCTCCATGCGATCCAGCACGTCGGGTGGCGAGTAGTGCGAGAGCACGTAGTCACGACCGCCGATCGCGAGCCGCTTGGCCTCGTCGGGGCGCTGCGCGACGAAGTCGAGGCACGCCGCGAGCTCGTCGGGCGTGTCGTACAGCAGCCCCGCACCCGACCGCTCGCAATGCCAGCGCACGACGGCGGCGTCTCCGTTCGCGATCACCGGGGTGCCCGCGAGCCAAGACTCCATGATCGTGCGCGAGAAGCTCTCCAACGCCGACGGTTGCAGATACGCATCGGCCGCGGCGTACGCATTCGCGAGCTCGCCCTCGTCGAGGAACCCGAGGTCGCGCACGCGCCCGACCATCGAGTCCGGGGGCAGGACGGCGCCGGTGCCGGTCGTCACCAACGTGAACGGCAGGTCGTGGCGCGCGACGGCGTCGGCGAACGACGTCACGAGCCCGTCCCAGCCCTTCGCGCCTTCGCGTCTGCCTGCATAGAGCACGAAGCGGCCCTCGATGCCGTGACGGCGACGGAAGCCATCGGGGTCGTACGACGCGGGCACCGACACGCCCGCACCCACGACTGCGGTGTGGGCGGGGAGCGGCTGGATGCGCCGCGCCAGCGCGGCCTCGGGCTCGGACAGGAACCAGATGCCTCGCGCACCCGAGAACAGCGGCGCGTACAGCGGCAGTCGCGCCTCGGGCTCGTCGTGGAGGCACGGCATGACGATCGTGCGCTCGGGGACGACCTGCCCACATGCGAACGTGGGCCAGAACATGTACGGAGCAAAGACCAGCGCGCGGTAGCGATCGCCGTGGTCGAGCAGGTAGTGGAACAGGTCGGGGACGCGGAGGTCGTCGTTCACCCACCGCTGCTGCTCGGTGATCGTGAGCGTGTCGCCCGCGAGGATCCGAGCGTGGAGCGCGGCCCGCTCGACTCGAGGCGTGTCGACGACGGCGCGGAAGCGACGCACGGTGAGCGCGCCGTCGACCGACACCCCTTCGGGGAACTCGTTTTCCCACGTGAAGTGGTCTCGGGCGGTGGTCGTGAGGATCTCGACGGACCAGCCGCGGTCCGCGAGCCCTCGTGCGGTCTCGGCGAGCACCGCTTCGGCCCCGCCCACGACCCGAGGGCCATACCGCGGCGGCACGAAGCCGAGGCGACCGGTGCGCTCCACAGGTCCGGCAGGGTATCCGCCTACTGTGGTCCGACCGGTATGGACGCCGCCCCGCTCGACATCGTGGTTTGTGGCGCCCATGTCCCGTTCATGTACGGCGGGGCCGAGCAGCTGCTCGAGAACCTCGTCAGCGCGCTCCGGGCCGCCGGTCACCGCGCCGAGGTCGTACGGCTGCCGAGCGCGTGGGATCGCGAGCGGGTCTTCGACGCGGCCATGGCGTGGCGGATGGTGCCGATCGACGCGGACATGGTCATCGCCACGAACTTCCCGTCGTACTTCGTGCGCCACCCGCACAAGGTCGTGTGGCTGTTCCATCAGCACCGCGTCGTGTACGACCTCGCCGGCACCGACCTCAGCGACTTCGACTTCGACGACGGCGGGCTCGAGGAGCAGCGCTTGCTCTCCGAGTGGGACACCCACGCGCTCGAAGAGGCGAGCGCGCGGTTCACGCTCTCGGCAGTCGTCTCCGATCGCTTGCTCCGGTACAACGGGCTCACCTCGACCCCGCTCCCCCATCCGCCGCCGCTGTTCGAGCGGCTGCACTCCGGCGGATCCGACGGCCCGCTCTTCACGGCCCTCCGCCTCGAGCGCAACAAGCGCCCCGATCTCCTGATCGACGCGATGGCGAGGACGACGAGCGGGATCTCCCTCGAGATCGCCGGCACCGGCAGCCTCCGTGACGAGCTCACGGCCCGCATCGATCGGCTCGGCCTCGGCGATCGCGTGCGCCTGCTCGGGTGGACCGACGACGACGACCTCGTGCGCCACTACGCGGGAGCCCGCGCGGTGCTGTACACGCCGTACGACGAGGACTACGGCTACGTCAGCCTGCAGGGGTTCGCCGCGGGCAAGCCGGTGGTCACGACGACCGACGCCGGTGGTGTGCTCGAGTGGGTCAGCGACGGCGTGAACGGGCTCGTGGCGCAGCCCGATGCGGACTCGTTGGCCGCCGCGATCGATCGCCTCGCCGGTGACGACCTGCTCGCGCAACGGCTCGGTCGCGCGGGGCGCGACACCGTCGCCGGGCTCTCGTGGGAGCCGGTCGTGCAGTCCTTGCTGACCGGAGCTCTCGTGCGATGAGCGCGCCGCGGCTCGGTGTGCTCACGGGTGTGCACGGTGTGCACGCGGTCGCGCCTCTCTTGCGTGCGCTCTCCGATCGATGCGACGTCGCGGCCTGGGAACCGGGCGTGCGCTTCGATTGCGTGCTCGCGACGTCCTGGCGCGCGCCGCGGTTGCGCGAGGCAACACGGGACGCGGGCGAGCAACTCGTGCTCTGGGACGATCCTGCGGACCCTGCACCGGCCGCGGTGCGGGCGGGCTCGACGATCTCGGTGTTCGTGCCGAGCCCGTGCGTCGATGCGCGTGAGCACCGCGTCGTGCCGCCGTTCCTGCGTGCCCGCTGGCGAGATCGATTCGCCATCGACGTCCCGGTCGTGCCACCGCCGCACCTCACCTGGCGCCAACGTCGCTCGTTCCTCTCGCTGTGCCCAGCGGTCGTTGCGCACGGAACGACCGCACTCGAGGCACTCGCGTTCGCGACTCCGCTCGTCACCGACGCGGCCACGGCAGCGATGCTCGGGGCACGCGACAGTGTCCACCTCCTCGTCTGCGACAGCTCGCCGGCTGCGGCAGCCAGCCTCGCGACCGAGCTGGGCGGCGACCACCGGCTCGGCGCCGCGCTCGGGCGTGCGGGGCGCCGGCTCGTCGAAGATCGTCACGACGTCAGTCGGATCGCGCTGGACGTGAGCGAGGCGCTCGGATGGCCGTCGCCTGGCGGGCGTGTCGCGGCTCGGCTTGTCGGCCTGCCGACGCCGCCGCTGGCGCGGCCGATCACGCGAGCCGAGGCCCGGCTCGGGGAGCTCGGCGTCGCATGAGCAGCGCCGACCCGGATCTCACCCCCGAGCACGTCGCCGACCTGCGAGCAGCGCTCGGGCAGCCCGAAGCGCCGGTGCCCACACCGACGCCGACGCCCCTGTCCCGACGGGCGAAGGTCGCGTTCACGGCGCTCGTCGGCCCGATCGCGCGCCGTGCCCTCGACGGGATCGCCGTCAGGGTCAGCGAGCGCGTGGCGGTGCGAGTCGAGACCCGCACGACCGGTCGCGTCCAGGAGCTCTCTGCGTTGGTCGCGTCGCTGCAGCAGCAAGTCACGCACCTCGTGCCGTCCATCCACGCGCTCGGCATCCTCGACTCGAACATCGATCTCTTCGCGTCAGCCGACACCGTGTTGCACGAGGTGCGGGTGAACGCCGTGCAGCTCGAGCTGTTGCGGGCGCAGCTCATGACGTTCGAGCGCACGCTCGACGACCTCGGCCGCGCGATCGCTCCGGATGCGGGCATCGAGGCGGCGCCACACCGGTTCGCGGAGCTACGCGATCAGATCCAACGGCTCGACCGGGCCGTGCGCGAGATGCACCGTCTGGACGCGCCAGCGACCCCAGCGGCCGCCGCGCCTCGGATCGCCGCTGCCGACAGCGCGCCCGTCGACTTCGACTACGTCGGGTTCGAACGACGCTTCCGCGGTGATCCCGTCGACGTGGCGATGACGCTGGCGGAGCGCTACGTCGAGCTGCTCGCGGACCATGCGCCGGTCGTCGACATCGGCTGCGGCGCCGGTGGGCTGCTCGCCGCGCTGCGCGAAGCGGGCATCGAGGCGCGGGGCGTCGACCTCGATGCCGGCATGGTCGCGGAAGCCCGAGCGGCCGGCCTCGATGTGGTGCAGGGCGACGGGCTCTCGTTCCTCGCGTCGCTGCCCGACGCCAGTGTCGGTGCGATCACGGCGATCCACGTCATCGAGCACCTCGAATTCGCAGACCTGTGCCGCTTCCTCGATCTCGCGGCCGCGAAGCTCGCCCCGGGCGGCGTGCTCGTGTGCGAGACGCCCAACCCGACCGCGCTCATCGTGCTCGGCCACTCGTACATCCTCGATCCGACCCACAAGTGGCCGCTGCATCCGTCGCTCGTCACGTTCCTCTGCGAGCGAGCGGGCTTTGCCGACGTCGAGGTGCGGTTCCACTCGCCCGCCGACTTCTTCGCAGTGACGCTGCTCGACGAGAGCGGCGATGCCCCGCCGCAGGCCGCAGTCATCAACGACGCGCTGCGGCGCTTGAACAGCGTGCTCTTCGGGCCTCAGGAGTACGCGGTCATCGCGACTCGGTCGTAGCCCTTGCCGGTGCGGAACCAGAAGGCGCCACCATGCCGCTGCACCTCTGCGAGCCCGGGCGCGGACCAGATCGGGTCGCAGATCGCGTCGAGATCAGGGAACCGGCGGATGTAGTGCGCGGGGAGCACGACCTCCGCGCCGCCTCCCCCGCCGAGCAGCCATGCTGCGAGCAGGTACTGCTCGGAGTAGTACCGGTCACCCCACTGCGGCGGGTAGTCGTCGGGCAGGAAGATGTCGTGGATGCCGACGAGCACGCCCGCAGGGAGTGCCGGTACGACTTCGGTGAGCATCACCGTGGCGTCGGAATTCTGGAACGCGCGGTGCGAGTTGTCGATGAAGAGCACGTCACCGGCCTCGAGGCGGTCGAACACAGCGAGATCGGCATCTTCGACCGGAAGCCGGATGACTTCGTCGCACAGCGCGTCGACCTCGGCGCGGGGATGTGGGTCGATGGACACGATCTGCGTGTCGAGCCGTTGATCGTTGATCGCTCGCTTCACGAACTTCGTGGAGTTGCCCGACCCGACCTCGAGGTAAAGGGCGGGGCGCGTGTCGGCCACGAAGGAGTAGAGCGCGACACCGTCGAGGCCGGGGATGAAGTCGTTCAGCCACCGCGGGTCACCGGGGTCGACCGGTGCGTCGGCACTGATCGTCGAGAGACGATCGCGATGCGCCAGAAAGCCCTCGAGCACGGCGCGATACCGCTCGATCCCCGGGCTGATGATCGCTTCGAGGCCATGATGCGAGGGCTGGTCCCATCCGTAGCGCGCGCGTGGCGTGACGGGGTAGTCGAGCGCGATGCCCGGATCGGGCGCGCGCTCCTTCCGGCGCATCAGAACCGCTTCCAGAACGATTGGACGCGGCTGAAGATCGAGCCGCTCGGGAGCTCCGACCCGACCCAGTAGGCGGGCGCGAGCCATCCGTAATCCGCCTGCAGCGTGCCCGAGCGCAGCGCATCGGGGTTCGTGACGGGGTCGATCGGTTCGGGATCGACGCACATCACTGCGCAGTAGATCGACGGAGGCACCTCGAGGGTCTCGGCGACCTCGGGGTCCTCGGGTACGGTCCGCCCCCACTGCGGGCCGGGCATCTGGAAGTCGAATTCCTTGATCGCCTCCTGGACCGCCTTGTGGTCGGGGTGCAGGTAGCGGATCGACGGAGAGAACGAGTCGTTGTAGTACGCGCCGGCCACGAGGTCGTCCTCCTCGGTGACCGGCAGCACACGGAAGCGAAGGGCGCGCACCGTCTGGATGCCGAGCACGACCTCGTTGAGGCTGAGGTCGTGATCGCCGAAGTCGAAGACGAACCGAGCCGACTTGTCGCCGACCCACAGGAGGTACGTCGTCGCGGGGATGCGCTGACCGGCCGAGTCGATCTTGCTCGGCAACGTCGCTCCGGCAGGAAGGTTCATGTCGAACTGGCCGAGGAAGCCCGGGCGCCCGATCGACGACTCGACGCTCCCTCGCGCATCGAGGAAGCTCGACCACGCGTCGATGCGCTGCTGCGAGCAGCTCGCTGTGCCCTCCCCCATGAACGGCTGGGGCTGCGGTTCACGCTCCCCGCGCTCCTGTTGCTGCTCGGGAATGCCGCTGCCGTTGCAGAACTGGGAGTACTCGCCGCGCGTCAGCAGGATGAACACGATGTAGTGCGTGGTGTCGTTCGCGACCATCGACCACGCTTCGAACTCGTCGTCTGGGTGCGGGAGCACGATGTAGCGGATCTTGAGGTCGGGCGATGCCGGAGCGACGACGGAGGTCGGTGGCTGCCCACCTGTGGCGGGCGTGACGAACTCGGGTGCGACGGGGACGCTCGACGTCGACCCCGATGCCACCGACGAGGGTGGCGCCACCTGTGCCTCGGGAGACTGCGCCGCCACGCCGCTCGGCAGGTCGTCGGTGGGCAGCGCCTGAAGATCGGGAGCGGGGACGTCGAGCGCGGCGCTCGTCGTCGGGCTCGACGGCGACGTCGTGGAGGGCGACGGTGCCTCGGTCGTGGCGCCGCCCGCCCCGTGCCCGGTCGTCGCCGACGAGCTCGTGTCGTCGCCCCGCGAGCATCCCGCGGCGGCGAGGCACAGCGCTGCGGCCGCGAAGGCCGCGAGAAGCCGACGAGCGCTGCTCACAGCGTCACGTACCAACGACGAGCGTGGAGCGCGCACGCGACCGCTGTCCACGCGAGGAGCATCCCCACTGCGTACAGGAACCACGCGCCCGGCGGGGCGATGGTGCGCTGCACGCCGTGCTCGAGCAACCAAGTCGACGCGGTGGTCGTGCCGACGTGGGCTCGTGAGAGCCACACACCGACAATGTGCTGGCCGACGTACACGAGCAGCGCGTTGCGGCCGAGCGCGACGAGCGGCCATGTGATTCCCCGTGCGACCGGATGGTCGTCGACCAGCACGTGCGCGGCGACGATGAGACCGAGCGAGATCGCCGCGGTGACGAGCACGAACGAGGGAGTCCACAAGCGCTTGTTCACCTCGATCGTCGACGACCACACCACGCCCGCGACGAGGCACGCGCCGCCGAGCGCAACGATCGCGCCACCCCGCTGCCGGCGGAGCAGGTCACCCGCGAGCCAGCCGATCAGCACCGACGCGACCGCGCCTGCGGTCGACGCGAGCCCCTCGGGGTCGTAGCCGGCGGTGCCATCGCGGTAGAGGTGCGCCGTGCCGAACGTTGCCGCGTCGATCTGTCCCGGCACGGTGCACGACGGCGTGTCGACGCCGCGACATCCGTCCACGGTCGGCGTCATGAGCAGCCACCCATACCCGATCAACAGCCCCCCGGTGAGCAGAGCGATCGCCCACCACCGCCGCAGCCCGACGATCGCGACGCCCGCGAGCAGCCCCGCCACACCGATCCGTTGCAGCACGCCCGGGATGCGCAGGGAGTCGAGCCCTCCTCCCTCGCCCCACCAACCGAACACGACGACGCCGATCACGATGAGTGCCAGCGCGCGCGTGACGAGCCGTCGCATCGTGCGCGCCGTGACCGGTGGGCGCAGCCACTGCGCCATGCCGGAGCCGACGAGCACCAGGAAGAGCGGGAAGACGACGTCGGCGATCGTGAGACCGTGCCATGCAGCGTGCCGCCACCACCGGAACGACTCGAGCGGGCCGGGAAGGTTCTCGACGAGCACCATCCCCGCGACCGCGAGGCCGCG
>DATKAS010000115.1:0-3241 GCA_035497855.1 Acidimicrobiales bacterium | reverse complement strand
TCTGGGTCGTGCCGCGGTGTGCGATGCCGCGTTCGTCGGATCGAGGGGTGACCGGCAAGCCCAAGTCCTGCGGGTCGGGTGCGCCGTGCCGGACATGCCGCCGCCGCTGAAGCGACACCGAGGGCAACCGGTTCTGCATCGTCGACGCCAGCCACGGCTGACGACGCTGTCTCGTTCTGGTCGGGAGCACGGGATGTGGCCCTCAGACGTCGACCATTGCGCGGCAGTGCCAGCCACTCTCAGTCGCACCGAACTCGAGGTCGGAGTAGGAGACGCCCTTCGGGATCGCCCCGGTGATGTCGAGCTCCTCGATGGAGACGGTGCTGAACCTGCCGACCAGGCGGTCATCGCGCACCTCGACCTCCGTGACGGTCGGGACGTGGCCTCGAGCTTCGGCGTCGAAGAGCACCTCCTCGAGCAGGAGCACGAGCAGCTCACCGGGCCGACCGGGGCCAACGTCGAACGCTTCGGCTGACCCCGGCGGGCTGGCGTCGGTTTCAGCGAAGATGTCCACGAACGCGGCCACTGCCTCCTCGTAGCAGGCGGCGGCCGTCGGTCCCCACGCCTCGATCACCGCGTCGGCCGTATGAGGCCGGATCGCATGGCCGCGGTCGGCGGACATCTCCATCAGGACCCGAGTGTGAACCCGGACTCGGTGTCGCCGGAAGGGCCAGAGGGCCCTTCCTTCGAGCCGGCTGGCGGAGGACCATGAAGGAGCCGCGACGATCGGAGTTCGGAATGGCAGTGACCACCGGTCCGAGAGAGGGACGGATCTCCCTCGTCGAAGAGACGCCGGTCCGATGGAGGATCGAGGCGAGCGGCCGCATGCACGTCCCGGGCATCGTGTTCGCGTCGCGGCCGCTGCTGCCCGATGTTGCGTCGGACCGGTCGCTGATGCAGGTGGTCAACGTGGCGACGCTGCCCGGGATCGTCGGGGCCTCGTATGCGATGCCAGACGTGCACTGGGGCTACGGCTTTCCCATCGGAGGGGTGGCGGCCACCGATGTCGATCGCGGCGGTGTCGTCTCGCCCGGTGGTGTGGGCTTCGACATCTCCTGCGGGGTTCGGCTGCTCACCTCTCGCCTCCACGAGCAGGACGTCCGCGACCGAATGCCGGCGCTGATGGACGAGCTGGATCGCCGCATCCCCACCGGACTCGGCAAGGGCGGTGTGTGGCAGCTTCGGGACGATCATGAGCTGAACACGCTGCTGCGGCGCGGATCGCGTTACGCAGTCGAGAGCGGTTACGGCGTCGAGCGCGACCTCGAGTACTGCGAGGATCACGGCTACGTCCTCGACGCGGAGGTCGGGTGCATCAGCGAACGAGCCTTGCTTCGGGGCATTCGCCAGGTGGGCAGCCTGGGATCCGGCAACCACTTCCTCGAGGTGCAGGTCGTCGACCACATCTATGACGAAGACACCGCCACCGCGTTCGGGCTCCGGCGGGGCGGGGTGTGCGTGATGATCCACTGCGGATCGCGGGGCCTCGGCCACCAGATCTGCTCCGACCACGTCCGCGTCATGCAGGCGGCCATGTCCGGCTACGGCATCGCGGTCCCAGATCCGCAGCTCGCGTGCGCGCCAGTCACGTCGAGCGAGGGTCGCAACTACCTCGGGGCGATGGGAGCGGCGGCGAACTACGGGCGGGCCAACCGCCAGGTCCTCACTGTCGCCACCCGCGCGGCCTTCGCGGCGACGCTCGGTGTCGCCGACCTCGACCTCCTGTACGACGTCTCCCACAACCTGGCCAAGCTCGAGCATCACGAGGTCGACGGCGAACGTCGGCTGGTGTGCGTGCACCGCAAGGGCGCCACCCGCGCCCTGCCGCCCGGCGACCCCGAGCTCCCCGACCGCTTGCGCCCGTTCGGGCAGCCCGTGCTCGTTCCCGGTTCGATGGGCACGGCCTCGCACGTGCTGGCAGGAGTGCACGGCGGTGATGCGTTCCACTCGACGTGCCACGGGGCAGGTCGGACGATGAGTCGCCATGCCGCCATTCGCCGGATCCGCGGTCGGGAGCTCCGGGAGCAGCTCGCGGCCTCCGGCATCACGGTGCGCGCTCACTCCGACCGGGGATTGGCCGAGGAGGCCCCGTTCTCCTACAAGGACGTCGACGAGGTCGTTGCCACGTGTGAGCAGGCCGGCCTCGCCCGGCGCGTCGCCCGGTTGCGGCCGATCGGCGTCGTGAAGGGCTGAACCGCTCGTCCGCCAGAGAGTGACCTTCGCCCCTGGGCTGATGACGGTGAGTCGTCCACGCTGACCGAGGAGGTGATGGCCCTGTCTGACGGCGTCGTCCAGTGGTTCGACCCCGCAAGTGCTCGAACGTCCATCGTCCGAGGCGGTCATGTCCACGCGGCGGAAACCGCCGACCTCGAGCCTGTTGACGAAGAGGCGGCGCGGAAACACCTCCGCCGGGCGGCCGCCACTGTCGATGACGAGGTGGCGCGCTGGCCCGTCCGGCAAGTCGTCGTGGGTGGCCCGGGCGATGCGCTCGCCGAGCTGGAGCGGCGGGTGCACACCTCCACCCGCGACCTGATCGTCGGCCGCGCCGAGGTGCGTGTGGCGGCGCCCGTCGACGAGATCGCGCGAGAGGCACGTGCCATTGCCGCCCGAGCCGAGCGGGATCGAGAGGCCGCCCTCGTGGAGGATGTCCGGCAACGCGCCGCTGGGAACCACGGTGGAGTGGTCGGTCTCGAAGCCACACTGGCCGTGTTGGCCGAGCAGCGCGTCAGCGTGCTGCTCGTCGCTGATGGGTTCGCGGCACCGGGCGCGCGCTGCCCGGCGTGCGGACACGTCGGCCCTGACCTTCGCCTGTGCCCGGTGTGCGGTACCACCAACGGCGAGATCGACGACGTCGTCGAAGTGGCGATCGAGCAAGCCGTCGCGCAACGGGCTGACGTGGAGTTCTGTCACGGCACCGAGCTCGAACGCTTCGGCGGCATCGCCGCCATCGAGCGCTACTGAAGATCGAGCGCGCGGAAGGAGGCAGCATGTCGGTCACGGAACGAGTCGGGGCGGGAGGGCCGTCACTCCCAGAACCGCCACCCCCGACGAGCCCGCCGGGTCGCCGGCGGGTGTTGACGATCCTCGCCGTCGCGTTCGTCGCACTCGTCGCGGCGGGGATCGTCGTCGCGACTCACGACGGCGAGCAGGCGTCACCGACGACGTTTGCGCCGACGACGACCGCAGCACCGCCGACGACGACCGCGGCATCGCCAACGGTGACTGCGGCACCGCCGACGAC
>DATKAS010000114.1:0-7095 GCA_035497855.1 Acidimicrobiales bacterium | reverse complement strand
ACCGCGGGCTACCAGCCCGCGAACCTCGTCAAGGTCGACGTGCTGCTCAACGCAGTGCCGGTCGACGCGTTCAGCACGATCGTGCACCGAGACAAGGCGTACGACTACGGACGACGGATGTGCGAGAAGCTGCGAGAGCTCATCCCGCGGCAGATGTTCGACGTGCCGATCCAAGCGGCGATCGGGGGTCGCATCGTGGCGCGCGAGACCGTCAAGGCGAAGCGCAAGGACGTGCTCGCGAAGTGCTACGGCGGCGACATCACGCGCAAGCGCAAGCTGCTCGAGAAGCAGAAGGAAGGCAAGAAGCGGATGAAGAACATCGGGCGCGTCGAGGTGCCGCAGGAGGCCTTCATCTCCGCGCTCCGCTTGGAGGAGTGAGTCAGGACGAAGGTCAAGTCGCGCGGAGCCGAGCGGGCTCGTGCACGATCACCTCGAGCACCAGCGGGCGATCAGCTGACGCGCGGGCCTGCTTGCGCACGAGCTCTCGAACACGGGCGGGCGCCCGGTTCGCGTCGACCAGCACCTGCACGGTCGTCGACGCGGCACTGGTGTCCTGGCCCACTGCGACGATGCCTGCGATCGCGCGCAGGCCTGACTCGAGGTCGTCGCGGCGGCCCGGCGCGAGGCGGAATGCCACCGTGCACAGGTGGTGCGCTTCGTCCAACAGGTCGTGGTGATCGGGTCGTTCGGGGACCGTGTGGATGCCGGCCACCCGGCCGAGCGCGATGTGCCGCTCCCACCCCACCGACAGCGGAAGCCTCCCGCGGTTGAACACGTGGATCGCGCCCTCGCACTCGACGACGGCGATCGCGTGCTCGAGGCCGAGGTCCTCGACGAGCCGCGCGAGGCACTCGTAGACGAACGTCGTGCCAGAGTCGGCGTGCGCGAGTCGGTCCGCGAGCGTGGCTGCTCCGAGCGTGGCTCTGGGGATGATCGTGTGCTCTGCTGACACGCGCGCGCTCCTCGACGAGACTCCGTCCCAGAGGGCGCACCCCCACTCCCGGCGGTCACCCTATCCCGGGGCTCCCGCCCGAGGGAAGAGGTGACGACCGAGGAGCCGTGGGCCCTTCGAGGTACGTCGGTAACATCCGTGTTGTGTTGGACGAGCGAAAGGCCGCGATCTTGCAGGCGGTCGTGCACGAGTACATCCGCACGGCCCAGCCGGTCGGTTCGCAGCACGTGCTCGCCACGACGAGCGTCGACGTGTCCTCTGCCACCGTTCGCAACGAGATGGCAGCGCTGGAAGCCGACGGGTACCTGCGCCAACCGCACACCAGCGCGGGGCGTGTTCCCACCGACAAGGGCTATCGGTTCTTCGTCGACTCGATCGCGCGGCCCGGACCACTCGACTCGGTGCGATCCCAGCAGGTGCGCACGTTCTTCGCGCACGCGCACGGCGCGCTCGAGCAGATGCTGAGCGACACGAGCCAGCTGCTCACCCGGCTCACCGACCACGCGGCAGTCGTGGTGGGCGCGCCGTCGGAGCAGGCGACCGTGCGCAGCGTCCAGCTCGTCGGGCTGTCGTCCCGAGTCGTGCTCGCAGTCACGGTGCTCTCGAGTGGAGCGATCGAGCGCCAGACGATCGAGCTCAACGCAGAGCTGTCCGACGAGCAGATCGCCGGCGCCTCGGCGCACCTCGCACGCCTCATGGTCGGCTCCACCTCGGGCTCGCGATCGACCGTGGTGCTCACCGGCGACGCGGGGATCGACGGGCTCGTCGAGGCCGCGCATGCCGCGCTGACCGCGACGAGCCGTGCGTCCGAGCCCATCTACGTCGGTGGCGTGGCCCGGATGGCTGAAGCGTTCGACGCGGTCGAGACCGTCCGCGCTGTCCTGCGCACACTCGAGGAGCAGTACGTCGTCGTGTCGCTCGTGCGCGACATCCTCGACCGCGGGCTCAGCGTGGCGATCGGCTCAGAGCTGGGGCTCGAGCAGCTGTCCTCGTGCTCGGTGGTCGTCGCCCCGTTCGAGATCGACGGTGAGCCTGCCGGTTCGATCGGCGTCGTCGGCCCTACCCGGATGGACTACGAGCAGGCGCTCGCTTCGGTCGCGATCGTGAGCCGCCGCCTCGGCCAGCGCCTCAGCGAGGGCTAGGTTCGACTCGATGCCGGCGGACTACTACGAGGTGCTCGGCGTCCCCCGCGACGCGAGCTCCGACGACATCAAGAAGGCGTTCCGCAAGCTCGCCCGCGAGCTTCATCCCGACGCGAACCCCGACTCGCCCGACGCCGAGGCGCGCTTCAAGGAAGTCGCACTCGCGTACGAGGTGCTCTCGAACCCCGAGCGGCGCGCGCAGTACGACCGTTTCGGCCCGGAAGGGGTCGCAGGCTTTCCCGGCGACGCGAGCGGCTTCGGGGGGATCGGCGACTTGTTCGACGCCTTCTTCGGCGGGGGGTTCGGCAACGCGGCTCGCGGTCCGTCGGGCCCGCCGCGCGGCTCCGATCTCGAGGTCGTCATCGACCTCGACCTCGAGCAAGCGGTGTTCGGCGCGCAGGTGCCGGTGTCGGTGCGCACTGCAGTGACGTGTGAGGTCTGTGACGGGTCAGGCGCGGCCGAGGGCACCCAACCGGTCACCTGCTACGAGTGCAATGGCAGCGGGCAAGTGCGCCGCGTCCGCCAGTCGATCCTCGGTCAGATGGTCACTGCCGGTCCCTGCGGCCGTTGCGGCGGCGCCGGCGAGGTCATCGCGTCGCCCTGCACCGGTTGCAGAGGCGAGGGCCGCGTCGTCGAAGAGCGCACGTATCAGGTCGACGTGCCCGCCGGTGTGGACAACGGCTCGACGTTGCGACTCAGCGGGCGAGGTGCAGTCGGTCCGCGCCGCGGTGCAGCCGGCGACCTCTACGTCCACGTCCGCGTCCGGCCGCACGACCGCTTCACGCGCGAGGGTCACGACCTCGTCTGCGAGATCCCGATCGCGTTCACACAAGCCGCGCTCGGCACACACATGAGCGTCCAGACGCTCGACGGCGACGAGGACCTCGTTGTCCCCGCAGGCACGCAGTCCGGTCGCGTCTTCAAGCTCAAGGGCCGCGGCGTGCCCCAACTCGGCGGACGTTCGCGCGGTGACGTCCTCGTCCGGGTGCGCGTCGACACCCCGACACGGCTCTCGCGCGAAGAGGAGGACCTGTTGCGCCAGCTCGCGGAGGAGCGCGGCGAGTACGTCGCGCCCGCCGAGTCCGGCTTCTTCTCGAAGATCCGCTCAGCGTTCAAGTGACGCTCGGCGTGCTGCACGCGCCGCATCTCTTCGTCGCCGACCTCGATCACATCGAGCTCACGGATGCCGACGTGCACCACCTGCGCGTGCTGCGAGTGCGGGCGGGCGACGAGATCACCGTGTCCGACGGCGCTGGGCGCTGGCGGCCGGCTCGGTTCGGCGATGCCATCGAAGCGACCGGCGAGATCTCGTTCGTCGAGCGGTTGCATCCCTCGATCACCATCGCGTTCACGCCCGTGAAGGGCGATCGGCCCGAATGGGTCGTGCAGAAGCTCACCGAGCTCGGCGTCGACACCATCGTGCCTCTCGTTGCCGAGCGCTCCGTCGTCGTGTGGCGCGGCGACCGGATCGCGCATCAAGTCGATCGACTGCGCCGCGTCAGCCGGGAGGCCGCGATGCAGTCGCGCCAGTGCTATCTGCCCGAGGTTGCGGCGCCGATGTCGTTTCGCGTCGCGACGCTGCTCGACGGTGTGTGCCTCGCCCATCCGAATGGCGCTCCGCCGTCGCTCGATCGCCCCGTCGTGCTCATCGGGCCCGAAGGGGGCTGGGCAGATGGCGAGCTCGTGGCGGATCTCCCTCGCGTCGGTCTCGGGCCGACGATCCTTCGCGCCGAGACTGCCGCGGTGGCCGCGGCGGCGGTCCTGACCGCCCTGCGATCGGGTCTGGTGGACCGTCACGTTGGGTGAGATCAGGCCACGAGATGATTGCGCACCGTGGCCGCCGTCGATATGGTGGCCCGAGGACACGGGGTGGAGCTGGGCAGGGCGAGCCCAGGGCCCAAGGGCGAGGCAAGGGCGACATGAACGACGAACGACCGGACGACGAGCCGCAGTCGACCGCGTACGGGCGCAGGGTCGGGGAGCGACTTCGGGCGATCCGGCGTCAGAAGCGACTGTCATTGCAAGACGTCGAGGCGAACTCGGTACAGGAGTTCAAAGCGTCTGTGCTCGGGGCATATGAACGGGGGGAACGCGCGATCTCGGTGCCGCGCCTTCAGCGTCTCGCTCGCTTCTACAACGTGCCCGTCGACCAGCTGCTCCCGCCCGACGAGGGTCCCGACTTCGACACGGGCGAGGTCATCGACTTGACCGACCGACGGGTCGAGCGCGCTCCTGAGAAGCTCGCGATCGACCTCACCCGGCTGGACGAGATCCGAGGACCCGACGCCGAGATGCTGGCCCGCTACCTCTCGATGATCCAGGTGCAGCGACAGGACTTCAACGGACGCGTGCTCACGGTGCGCGCCGACGACGTCCGCGCGATCGCCTGCATCCTCGACGTCGAGGCCGATCAGGCCACTCGCCGGCTCGAGGACCTGGGTCTGCGCCTGCCACGCCCCTGACCGTGCCGCCCGACGCGCACGCGTTCGGGGTGTACCTGCACATCCCGTTCTGCGCGAAGCGATGTGACTACTGCGCGTTCGCGACCTGGACCGATCGCATGCACATCGTCGGCGCGTACCTCGACGCGTGCGTCGCTGACCTCGATCGCGCCGTCAACGATGGCCTTCCTGCTGCGACGAGCGTCTTCTTCGGTGGTGGCACGCCGTCGCTCGTCGACGCCCACGCGCTCATGCGTGTGCTCGACCACGTTCCTCGTGCCGATCGCGCGGAGGTGACGATCGAGTGCAACCCCGACACGGTGACGCCCGAGCTGCTCCGCACCTACCGCGCCTCGGGCGTGAACCGTCTCAGCTTCGGCGTGCAGTCGATGGTGCCGCACGTGCTCCAGTCGCTGGGCCGCACGCACGACCGGGCGAACGTCGAGACGTCCGTGCGAGACGCGCGTGACGCAGGCTTCGAGTCGTTCAACCTCGATCTCATCTACGGCGCGGTGGGAGAGTCACTCGACGACTGGCGCGCCACGGTTGACGCTGCCGTCGCGCTCGAGCCCCCACACATCAGCGCGTACGGACTCACGGTCGAGCCGGGCACGCCATTGGCCGACGATCCCGCACGGCATCCGGACGACGACGACCAAGCCGACAAGTACGTGGTCGCGGATGGCGCGCTGGCTGCGGCCGGCCTCGACTGCTACGAGATCTCGAACTGGGCGAAGCCCGGGTTCGAGTGCCGGCACAACCTCCTCTACTGGTCGCAGGGCGAGTACCTGGGCGTCGGGTGCGCGGCCCATTCCCACCGCGATGGCACCCGCTGGTGGAACGTGCGCACACCCGAGCGGTACGTCCACGCGATCGCGAACGGCGCGTCGCCGATGGCAGCGTCGGAGCAACTCGACGAGGGCGAGCGGCGGATCGAGGGCTTGCAGCTCGCGCTGCGCACCCGCGGCGGCGTGCCGCGCGGCGCGCTTCCGGACGACATGGGCGACCTCGTCGAACGGAGAGGCGAGCGCGTCGTGCTGACCGTGCGCGGCCGTCTCTTGGCGAACGAGGTGGCCTTGCGGCTCAGCTGATCGGCGGCAGCACGAAGACCTGGCCCGGGTAGATGAGGTCGGGTTCGTCGCGCGCTGTGAGCCGGTCGCGGTTCGCCTCGATCAACCTGCGCCAGTACGGGACGATGTCGGCGTCGGTGGCCGACGCTCGAGAGGAGCGCAGCGCGTGCTCCGCGATCGACCAGAAGGTGTCGCCCGGGGCAACCGTGTGCGTCGGAAGCTCGACGGACGTAGGAGTGGGCGTCGACATGACCACCCGCATCACTGGTGGGTCGACCGACGACGAGTCGGTGTCGACGACGCGCATGACGGGCGGTCGAGGGTTCGGCTCGCCACGGGATTGCGCCCCTGCCGGCGCTGCCACTGCCAACGTGAGCCCCGCGGCAAGCACGGGCGCAATGAGCGGGCGCAGCGACGGGAGCGTGACCCGGTCGACGAGCCGTCGCAGCGAAGCGACACGCGACGCTGACGCGAGCGCGCCGATCACGCCGATCGTGGCCGCGTAGGCAGACAGCACGACGCCCGCGAGGCGCGCGATCGCGAAGGTCGCGGCTGCCGCGCCCTGCTGCTGCACCCAACGCGCGATCTCGTCCCGATGCACGCTGTGGGGAAGCGGCAACACCGAGCCGAGGCGCATGAGCACCATGCCCGCGGCGAGCGCACCGCCCGCGAGCGCGAGCGGACGGACGATCGCCCCCCGCGTCATCGACCCGCCTTCCCACTGAGCGGGAGTGCAGTCGGCGCGCCCTTGCTGTCGAGGACGGTGAGCACGCCGCAATCGCCGTCGGGTGGCGCGATCGCGGTGGCGCCCACGACGCGATCGAGCAAGCGACCGGTCGTGGGCTCGGCCTTCGTGGCCCAGCCGTCGAACACGTAGACCTCGCCGGTCGACGGCCGCACGAGCGCCGCCGTGTCGCGGCCGTCACAGTCCCAGTCGGCGACGCTGAGCGCGTCTCCCGACTGACCCACGTCGTACCGCACCCCGTCGACGACGATCTGGCTGCCGTCGATGATCAGGGCGTCAGGACACCCGTCGCCGTCGACGTCGCGACGCTCGCCGAGGTCGCCGACGTCCGCGCAGGGCGACGTCGTGGGCCAGACCCGCATCGCGAGCGCTCTGGTGGTCGGCGGAGACATCGACGACCTGGTCGCCTCCACGGTCGTCGTGTCGATGACGCGACTCGCGCCGGTGTCGTCGCCTCCGCCGGCGAACGCAGCCCGCGCGCCGAGGCCGAGGATGAGCACCAGCGCAGCCGCACCGGCAATCGCGACAGCGCGCGTCGGCACTGCTCCCGCGAGATCGCGAAGGCGCGACGATCCGGCGACATCCGGCTCGGCCGGCCGCCTCAGGCGGATCGGGCCACCCGCTGCCTGCTCCTCGGCCACCTCCCCGAGCAACGTGGCGAGCGCCCGCGCCGAGGGCCGTCGGGTGGGATCGTCTTCGGTCGCGCGCGCGGCGACCGCGCGGAGTCGGCTGACGACGTCGGCGG
>DATKAS010000113.1:0-11255 GCA_035497855.1 Acidimicrobiales bacterium | reverse complement strand
TGAACCACGACATGTTCTCGATCACACCCTTCACGACGAGGTGCACCTTCTCGGCCATGAGCCCAGCGCGCTGCGCGACGGTCTGGGCGGCGGGCTGGGGTGTGGTGACGACGTAGACCTCGGCACGGGGGAGGTACTGCGACAACGAGAGCGAGACGTCGCCGGTGCCGGGCGGCAGGTCGAGGAGGAGGAAGTCGGGGTCGTCCCAGTACACGTCGGTGAGGAACTGCTCGAGGGCCTTGTGCAGCATCGGCCCTCGCCAGATGACCGGCTGATCCTCACGGGCGAAGTACCCCATCGAGATGCAGCGGACGCCCCACGCCTCGGGTGGGAGGAGCATCTCGTCGATCACCACCGGATCGCGGGAGGCGCCGAGCATGCGAGGGATCGAGAACCCGTACACGTCGGCGTCGATCACGCCCACCGAATGACCTCGCTGCGCGAGCGCGACCGCCAGGTTCGTGGTGACGGACGACTTCCCGACGCCGCCCTTGCCGGACGCGATCAGCAGGCATCGTGTCGATGACTCGGGATCCGCGAACGGGATCGCTCGACCCTGCGCGTGGCCGTGTGCCGGCTGCGAGCCCGCGGTGGCTGCGGCGTCGCCGTGCAACCGCTCGCGCAGCGCGACGCGCTCCTCGTCGGTCATGACGGTGAAGTCGAGCGAGACCGACGCGACGCCGTCGAGCGGACGGACCGCCCCCTCGACCCGGTTCGAGATCTCGGCACGAAGCGGGCAGCCGGGCACGGTGAGCGCGATCAGCACCGAGATCGCGCCATCGTCGATCGAGACATTGCGCACCATGCCGAGGTCGACGATCGAGCGGTGCAGCTCGGGATCCTCGACCGGTCGCAGGGCCTCGAGGACCTGCTCGTACGTGGGCATGGCGGCGGCTCCGACTCGACGGATTTGCACTACGCGGATAGGTAGAATACCGGTGTGGATCCGGCGGCCAACACTCTGACGCCGAAGCAGTTCTCCGCTGTCGTCACCGCGATCACGAGCGCGTTCGGCGACCCGACTCGTCGCGAGATCTACCTCTTCGCCCACGAGCACGAGCGCGGCGTCACGGCCGCGCAGGTCGCCGAGCGGTTCGAGCTGCATCCGAACGTGGCGCGCCATCACCTCGACAAGCTCGCGGCCGGCGGCTACCTCGACGTCATCGTCGAGCGCGGCGAGCACGGCGGCGCCGGCCGGCCGTCCAAGCACTACCGGGCGGCGACCTCTGAGGTGTCACTCGACGTGCCCGTCGGCACCGACGATGTCGTGCTCACCCTCCTCGGGCGAGCGCTCGCGCTGCTGCCACCTGACCAGGCCCAGCACATGGCCGAGGAAGTGGGCATGGAGTACGGCCGCACGATGGCGCAGGCGATGGCGGGCGAGGGAGGGCAGCGCTCCTTCCGGACGGCGCTGCACGCGGTCGCCGACGCGCTCACGGCCCACGGGTTCGCCGCACACGCCGAGCGAAAAGGCGGCGAGCTGCGCATCGTGTCGAACCACTGCCCCTTCGGTGTGGCCGCGATCGAGCACCCCGTCATCTGCGCGGTCGACCGCGGCATGGTGAAGGGCATGCTCGAGACGCTGTACGGCGACACCGACCCGGCGATCGAGTCGTCGTTGCCCCGGGGCGACGACGTCTGCGTCACCGCGTTCTGAGCGCGACCTGAGTGCGCCACTACCTCGACCACGCCTCGACGTCGCCCACTCGACCCGAGGCCATCGAGGCGATGGTCGAGTGGATGCGATCGCCGCTCGCCGCCGACCCGGCCCGCGTGCACACCGAAGGCCATGCCGCGCGGGTCGTGGTCGAAGACGCGAGGGACGCTGTCGCCGAGCTCCTCGGCGCGCGCAACCGGGAGGTGGTGTTCACGAGCGGGGCAACGGAGTCGATCGCGGCCGCCACCTGGGGCGCGGCGGAGCGCGGCGCGCACATGGTCGCGTCGGACGTCGAGCACTCCGCGGTGCGCTTGGCCGCCTCTGCCGACGCGACGGTCACGTGGGTCGGATGTGATCGCCTCGGCCGTGTCGATGTGGCGGCCGTCGAGGCCGCGATCACCAGGGACACCGCGCTCGTCCACCTGCAGTGGGGCAATCACGAGGTGGGGACGATCCAACCCGTTGCCGAGGTGGCCGCCGTCTGCAGGGACCGCCGGGTCTTGTTCCACGTCGATGCAGCGCAGGCGGCGGGCCATGTCTCGATCGCGTTCGACGACCTCGGCGCCGACCTGCTCTCGGTCAGCGCGCACAAGATGGGAGGGCCTCCTGGTGTCGGCGCACTGGTCGTGCGCCGCGGCCTGCGGCTGAGGCCGCTGCTGCTCGGGGGCGATCAGGAGCGCGCTCGGCGCGCAGGGTTCGAGAACGTCCCCGCAATCGTCGGCTGGGGTGCTGTCGCCCGCACGCTCCTGGAGCGTCAGGCGGACGAGGAGCGCGCGGCTCGCGTGCTCACACAGCGGATCATCGAGCGCGCTCCCTGCATCGACGGCGTGACCGTGTACGGCGACCCGACGAATCGACTCCCGCACATCGTCTGCCTCGGCGTCGCAGGGGTCGAGCCACAAGGCGCGCTGCTCGGGCTCGACCAGGCCGGCATCGCCGTGCACTCCGGCAGCTCGTGCGCGAGCGAGGCGATCGAGCCGTCACCGGTGCTCGCAGCGATGGGCGTCGACGCGGATCGGTCGCTGCGAGTCTCGGTGGGTTGGTCCACGACCGACGCGGACATCGACGCGTTCCTCGTCGCGCTGCCCGACGTGCTCGGTCGGCTCCGCGCGTTGGGTCAGTCGCCCCAGTAGCGCTGCTCCTGCCAGGGGTCGCCGTACATGTGGTAGCCGTTGCGCTCCCAGAAGCCGGGTTCGTCGCCTGCTCGCACCTCGAGCCCCTCGAGCCACTTGGGCGACTTCCAGAAGTAGAGATGCGGCACGACGAGCCTCACCGGTCCACCGTGCTCCGCTGGGATCGGTCCCCCCTCGAACTCGTACGCGACGATCGATTCCGGCCGCAGCACGTCAGCGAGCGGGAGGTTCGCGGTGTAGCCGTAGGCGGCGTGGCCGACGAAGTGGGTCGCCTCGGGGCGAAGGCCGGCGATGTCGAGGAGGTCGCTGACCCTGACCCCGCGCCAGTGTGTGTCGAACTTCGACCACTTGGTGACGCAGTGGATGTCGGTCTGGAGATCGGTCGCGGGCAGCGCGCGCACCTCGTCCCACGACAGCAGCTGCGCCCGCTCGACGAGGCCGAACACGCGCAACGTCCACGCCGCGGCGTCGATCTTCGGCACGTCGCCGACGTTGAGCACTGGGAAGCGCTCGGTGAAGTACTGGCCTGGCGGCAGCCGGTGCGGATCGATCCCGCGCTCGGCCAGCTGCGCGCGATTTCGCTCGAAGAACCCCATCGCCAGCCAGTCTCGCCTGGTCGGGGTGCCGTTACGAACGGTCGATCGGCGCTCTGGTGCGACGGGCTCCGGCCGCGACCGAGTCGGGCACGTCGACCCACATCCGGAGCAGGGACGCGCCGAGGGTCTTGCCGAGGTTGTCGGAGCGGAGGGATCGAGGGCCGCCACCGCCCAACGCGTCGTGCATCACGAACTTCAGGGCCAGCAGGTTCGGCGCCTCGTATCGCTCGACCTGTCCGAGCACGAGATCGCCGAAGTGGGCCTTCACCCGATCGGCGGTGACGATCTCACGGATCGCGGCGAACGCCGCGGCGTCGTCCGCGAACAGAGCCAAGTCCGAGATGTCGCCTTTGTCTCCCGACCGCACCCCACACAGGTCTCGGAGCTGGATGCGCGTCATGCGCCGACCCTACTGACCAGGAGACAGCAGATCGGCTGGGCGGTAGCGTTGGCGCCGCGATGTCTCTGTACCTGGTGCGTCACGGGAAGGCGGGCAGCCGAGGCGAGTGGAAGGGCGACGACCGCAAGCGCCCGCTCACCCCGGCCGGGCGCGTCCAGGCCGACGGCATCACGCTCCTGCTGGGCCACCTCCCGATCGTGAAGATCTGGTCGAGCCCGTACGTGCGCTGCGTGCAGACCGTCGAGCCACTCGCCGAGAAGCTCGGCCTCAAGGTCAAGGTCACCGAGGCTCTCGCAGAAGGGCTCGTCTTCGACGATGCAGTCGAGCTCGTCGACAGCGCGCCGAACCATTCGGTGCTGTGCAGCCACGGCGACGTGATCCCGGCGGTCATCGACGCGCTCATGGCGCGCGGCCTCGTGATCAAGGGCGAGCCCGACTGGCGCAAGGGCTCGGTCTGGGTGCTCGACCGCAAGAAGGGCGAGTGGGCCAAGGCGAGGGCGATCCCCCCGCCCAGCTAGGCGCAGCCCACCCCGCCTGCCGCGATCAGTCGAGAGAGAACGGCGGGTACTCGTCGCGCATCAGCGTCACGTACGCCGTGACCCGCCAGCTCCAACGGAACACGCCGAGCACGAAGTTGCGCATGCCTTCGTTCCACTTCCCGGTGAACAGCACGACGAACACCGAGATGAAGATGACGATGCCCGCGGCGATGCCGAGGAAGAACAGCGCGATGTAGTGCGGGATCGCGATGAACCACTTGTAGAGGGGCGCCCAGCGGTTCAGCTCTTGTGGGTACTGGACCGAGAGATGCGACGGATCTCCCCCCGGATCGCTGGACACCGTCTCGAACGTGAACGGTGGGTAGGACTCGCGCATGAAGAGCGCATACGTCAGCACGCGGTACTGGTACCGGCGGGTCATGGCCACGATGTTGAAGAGGCTGTCGGGGTACTTCTTCGTGAACAAGATCGTGAAGAACGCGATGAACGTGATCACGTTCGCGATGATCTGCAGGACGTAGGCGACGATCTCCTGCGGGATCACGAGCAGCCAGTGCACGAACGGCCGCCAGCGCGCGATCTCGTACGGCGCGTCGAACGTGAACGTCGCCGGGTAGCCGCCGGCCGCGTCGCTGGAGCCGCCCGACGACGGGAACCCCGGCGGCGGGCCGGACGAACCTCCGGGTGGTGGCGTCGGCGGAGTCGGAGGCGTCGGGGGTGCGGGCGGAGGCGGCGGCAAGTTGCTCACGGCGGCGGACCGTATCGCGTTTGTCCCAGGTCAGGCCGGAACAGTCAAACCGTGACGAGGTCGATCCGCACCTGATCGTCGACGAGCGCGCGGTCGACCGCGAACGCGTCGACGGCGAGCAGCTGCGTCGGCTTGCCTCCCCGCGCACGACCGAAGCCAGAGATCGTCGGTGGGCCGGAGAGCCCGAGCACTCCGCTCCCCTGTGCGACGCGCGCTGCCGTCGCCTCGTCCGCGCACCTCCACGCGAGCCGTCCGATCACCTCGGGCGGTTCCCAACCCGTGTCGAGGTCGACGGTCGGACCACCGAACGCATTCACGCCGAAGTACTCCTCGAGCCACTCCTCGACCGGCGTGCCCGCCGCGACCGCGCGCTGCTTCACCCACCGCACCGCGGCCCGCGCCTTTGCCTCCGCATCGGGCCACGGATACGCGAACGTCGCCTCACCCGCCCAGCCCGCCGGCGTGCACACGAGCCCCTTGTACGTCGCAGGGGCAGGACGGCCTCGGGTGCCGCTCACTCGCACACGATCTCCGCCCAGGTCCGTCAGGGTGAGCGAGGTGAAGTCGGCCGTCGCGTCGGGGTTCAAGTACGCCGAGGGGTCGTGCACCTCGTAGAGCAGCTGCTCGCGCACGGTGTCGAAGGTGACCATGCCACCCGAGCCCGGCGGCTTCGTGATCACAGCCGAACCGTCTTCTTCGCACTCGCCGATAGGAAACGCGATCCGCAGCGGATCGGGGTTCGTCCACCACGGTCCCGAGTAGTTGCCTCCTGCGACCTGGCCGCTGCACTCGAGCAGGTGCCCGATGACCACGCCCGCCGCGAGCCGGTCCCAGTCGTCCCACTCCCACTTGAACTCGTGCACGAGCGGGGCGAGGAACAACGAGGCGTCCGCGACCCGGCCGGTGACGACGACGTGCGCACCCGCGTCGAGTGCGTCGACGATCGGCCGTGCACCGAGATACGCGTTCGCGAACAGCGCATCCGAGCGCAAGCCCAGCTCGGCCGCGCGCGGGCGTACGTCGTCACCGACGACCGTCGCGACCGTGAGGCCGGTCGCGCCGGCGGCTTTGAGCGTGGCGACGACGGCGCGGCCCGCTGCGACCGGGTTGATGCCCCCCGCGTTCGTGATGAAGCGCGTGCGACCGTCGACGACATAGGGAAGCGCGGCCTGCACGTACGCCGGCAGGTCGCGCGTGAACCCGAGCGACTCGTCGCGCTGACGGTCCTTCTGGAGGATGGCGAGCGTGAGCTCGGCGAGTGCCTCGCACACCAGGTAGTCGACGCCCGCTGCGAGGACGTCGGGCACGGGGCCGAGGCCATCGCCGTAGAAGCCCTGGCCTCCCCCGATGCGAACGGTCACGACCCGGTTGTAGCAGCCCCGGGTACGGGCTCGGGAGGAAGACCGAGCTGCACGCGCACCTGGTCTGCCGATTGGCGCACTGCCTGGGCGGCGTCAGCAGGGGGATCGAGCGCGAGGTACGCATCCCACTCTGTCAGCGCGCCGCGCAGGTCGCCGTCCTTGTTGCGCACGAACCCGAGGAAGAAGTGCGCGTCCGGATAGGTCGCATCGGTGGCGACCGCCTGCGCGATGAGCTGCTTGCCTTGGTCGATGAGGTCCGCGTCGCCGGTCTGGTACAGGAGCCAACCGCGATACGCGAGCGCCTCGGGGTTGTCGGGCTGCAGCGTGAGCACCTGGTCGTAGAGCTTGATCGCATCGACGGCTTTGCCCTGGGCGAGCATGCCGCGCGCCTCGACGAGCAGGTCGTTGCTGTTCTGGCTGATCGAGCCCGACGCTGACTGGCCCGGCAGCCGAAGCCCGGCGGCGCGCGCCATGACGACCCCTCCGAGCACCGCGACCACCGCGACGGCCGCGATCACGAGCGCGGTGCGGCCGGGCCGTCGGGCGGCGGGCGTGAACGAGGCCTTGCCTGTTTCGATGGCGCGCAGCACGGTGACGGCCCGACGCGTGTAGTCGTCCTTCAGGGTCTTGTAGTCGGCCTCGTCGATGTCGCCGGCGTCGTGCTCGCGCTCGAGGTCATCGAGGGAGCGCAGCAGGAATCGCCGCTCCTCCTCGAGGCGAGCGAGCTCGTCGAGATCGAGCCGCGTGTCAGCCACCACTCGCGCCTCCGTCGCCGTGCGCGCGCTCGACCTTCATCGCGGCTTCGACGAGCCTGCGGTCCGAGTCGCTGATCTCGCCTTGGCTCTTGGCGTGCCAACGCCGGAAGGCGACCGCGAGCCCCGCGATCGCGGCGACGAGCGCGACGACGGGGAGGATCCACACGAGGCTGCTGGCGCCGGTCGACGCCGGCGTGAGCAGCAGCTCCTGGCCGTAGCGGCTGATGAGGTAGGCGCGGATCTCGTCGTCGGTCTGCCCCTGTTCGACGCGACGGGCGATGTCCGCACGGATGATGCGCGCTGTCTGTGCGTTCGACGTCTCGACCGACTCGCTGCGGCAGGTCGGGCACTTGAACTCGGCAGCGATCGCGTTCACGCGGTCGGTGTTCGTGCGCGGGCCGCGGCTTCCGGTCACGCCGATGAAGAGCGCGAGGAGCAGGACGGGGATCATCACGATCCACGCGAGGTGGTTGCGCTTCCGCTCGTTCGCGATCGCGACAGCGGTCATCCCCCGCTCCCGGTCTGCGACTCGGCCTGCTCTGCGGCCGCGAGGATCGCGTCGAGACCTTCGCTGGTGACTCCGCCCGTGATCTTGCTGACCACGAAGCCGTTCGGATCGACGACGAACGACTCGGGGATGCCGGTGACTCCGTAGTCCAACGCGATCTGCCCTTGGGGGTCGGACACCACGGACCACTCGCCGCCGTTCTGCTGGAAGAACTTCTTGACATCGTTGTCGTTGTCACCGAACACGACGCTCACGACCTCCGCATCACCCGCCTGCAGGTGCCGGCGGGCGAACGAGACGAGCTCGGGATGCTCCTGCTGGCACGGCGCGCACCACGTTGCGAAGAAGTTGACGACGACGAAGCGGCCGCGCCGGTCGGAGAGCTTGTACTGCGCGCCGTCGCTCGAGGTCACGGTCGGGCCGACGATGTCGGGCGCAGGCTTGCCGAGCAACGGGCTCTTGTTGGTCTTCTGGAACGCGGGGGTCGCGGTCGCGAGGATCGCGATCAGCGCCACCATGCCGAGCCCGAGCAGGATCGCCACGACAGGGCCGACCCGACGACGCGGCTTGACGTCGTCGTCGACGGAGGAGTCGGTCATCTGATCAGCCATCGACGCCTGCTCCCACGGGCTCGCCGACGGGTTCCTCGGGTGGCGGTGGCGTCTGCGTGCGTCGCTCGGGGATCGGCGCCGACACGGGATCGGTCGGGCGTCGACGACGTCCGGGCCATGCCGCCAGCAGCGTGCCCATCGCCATGAGACCGCCACCGATCCACAGCCACACCGCGAGCGGCATCACGAGCAGCCCGAGCCGCACCGCGCCGTTGTCGGCGTCGGGCACGTCGACCAGCGTGAGGTACACGTCGCCGCGCGGCCCCGTGCGCACCGACGGCGTGCCGATGGGGGTGCTCCCGCCGGGGAAGGTGGACAGCGCTGGCGAGTAGATGGGGCCGCCGTCGACTTGGACTCGGGCTCGCACGACCGACTTCTGCGCTTCGGTCACCCGCTCGAGGCCGAGGTACTTGATCGTGTGCCCGGCGAGCGACGCTGACTGACCGGGGTTCAGCACGAACTCGGCCGAGTGGCTGTACGACGACGATGCCGCCAGCGCGACCGCGATCACGACGACGCCGACGTGCACGATCATCCCGCCGTTCGCGCGACCCACGAGCCCATGCACGCCTTGCCTTCGGGTCGCGAGGACGATCTGGCGGATGGCCGCTCCCGCGGCGAATCCGCCGAGTCCGAACGCGAGCAGCGGCTCGAGGCCTCGCGCGCCAAATGCGACTGCGATCACCACGACACCGGTGCCGACCCACGCAGGCCAGAGCAGCCGATGCAGCAGGAGCTCACCTGACGCCTTGCGCCACGGCAGCACCGGCGCGACCGCCATCAGGAAGAGCAGCGCGATCCCGATCGGCACCGTCATCCGGTCGAAGTAGGGCCGCCCGATCGAGATGCGCTCGCCGTTCACCGCCTCGAGCACGAGCGGGAAGACCGTGCCGAGCAGCACGATGAACGCGAACCCGGCGAAGAGCACGTTGTTGGCGAGGAACGCGCCCTCGCGCGAGATGGGCGAGTCGATCGAGCCCGGCGATCGGAGGCGGTCAGCGCGCCATCCGATGAGCGCGATCGAGCCGAGCACGACGATCGCGAAGAACGTGAGGATGTACGCGCCGATCTGGCTCTCGGAGAACGCGTGCACCGAGTCGAGCACGCCCGACCGCGTGAGGAACGTGCCGAGGATCGTGAGCGAGAACGTGGCGCACAGCAGCGAGAGGTTCCAGACGCGGAGCATCCCGCGTCGCTCTTGCACCATCACCGAGTGCAGGTATGCGGTGCCCGTGAGCCACGGGAGGAACGACGCGTTCTCGACGGGATCCCACGCCCAGTAACCGCCCCACCCCAGCACCTCGTAGCTCCACCATGCGCCGAGGACGATGCCGACCGTGAGGAACCCCCACGCGAACAGCGTCCAGCGACGGGTCTCGAGCAGCCAGCCCTCGCCTACGCGGCCGGTGATCAGCGCGGCGATCGCGAAGGCGAACGGCACCGTGAACCCGACGTATCCCAGGTAGAGCATCGGCGGGTGGAACGCCATGAGGATGTGGTTCTGCAGCAGCGGGTTCGGACCGGGCCCATCGGTGGGGATCGCTCCCTTCACCGTCGTGAACGGGTTCGCGGGGCCGAGCATCAACAGGAAGAAGAACGCTGCGACGACGAGCATGACCGCGAGCGCCCAGCCGACGAGCGGATCGGTGAGCCGCTTGCGGAAGTGGTGCACGACGACCGCGATGTACCCGGTGAGGATGAGCGACCAGAGGATGATCGACCCTTCGAGCGCTGACCAGAGCGCGGCGAAGTTGTAGAGCGGTGGCGTCTCCCGGCTGCCGTTGCGGGCGACATAGTCGAGCGAGAAGTCGCGTGTGATGAGCGCGCGCTCCATCGCGAAGAACGTGAGCAGCGCGCCCGCGATCAACAGCCCGACGTACAGACGCGACGATCGGAGCATCGCCGGCCGCTGGCCGACGAGGCCGACAACGATGGTGACCGCGCCGATCACGGCGGCCGCGAGGCCGAGCGCGACGCCGGCTGTCCCGAGAGCGGCGTTCATCGGCGTCTAGGGAGCGTTCGCGGGCACCCGGTCAGGGTTCGCGGCCTTGTACTCGGAGGTGTGCTTCACGAGGATGCGATCGCTCGCGAAGACGTCGCCGGCCCACTTCCCCTCGAGCACCACCGGGATGCCTTCTTGGAACAGCTCGGGCGGGCTGCCCTCGTTCTGCACCGCGACGGTCACGCCGTTGAAGCTGACGTCGAAGTCCACGGTGTCGCCCTCGTCCTTCACCGTGCCGGGCACGACCTGGCCCTGCAGCCGGAAGCGCTTGTCTTCGAGCGACGCCTTCTTCGCAACCGCTTCATCGGCGTTGTAGAAGTACATCGTCGCGTTGCTGAGGCCCTCGAACAGGATGATCGCCATCGCGGCGAGAAGCACCGCGAGCACGACGCTCACGCCGATCTTGCGTCGCTTCGACGACTGAGGCCGGCGACGAGGCGCCGACGCGACTGCCGACTCGGGACCAGTGCGCGGCGTCAGGTCCACGTCTTGTCCTCGTCCGGGAGCTGCTTCGCGAGCGACCTGCCGCGCGTGACGATGCGGATCGCGTAGAGCGCGATGCCGCCGAGGACGATGACGTACGCGCCGAGGATCCAGCCTGCGTCGTTCACGTCGTCGCCAATCCTTCGGGCGCACCGTCCGGGACACCCTCGGCGCGGCGTTCCTCGAGCGCGAGCTCGAGGCCGTGCTCGTCGAGCGCGTCCTCCATCACCGCGATGCGAGTGCGGTGCAACAGCAGCCACGCGTAGATCAGCGTGAAGACGACGAACCCGAGGAAGAGGGTGAACAACATAGTCCCCTCGATCTGCACCTGAAGATCGCGACGAAGCACGGTCGCGTCCTGGTGCAGCGTGCGCCACCACTCGACGGACTGGTGCACGATCGGCACGTCGATGAAGGCGATGATGCCGAGGATCGCGGCACGCTTGGCCCGCACATGCGGGTCGGCAGGCATGCGTCGCAACGCGAGGTAGCCGAGGAAGA
>DATKAS010000112.1:0-5165 GCA_035497855.1 Acidimicrobiales bacterium | reverse complement strand
CGGCGTAGCTGTCGATGACCGACCGCACGTGTGCGGGGGTGCCCGAGCTGACCGTGAGCTCGGGAAGCAGTGCGTCGCCGTCCGGGCCCATGAGCGCGAACGCGCCTCGTGCCAAGGGGTTCAGGGCTGCTTCGGCCTCGGCGTCGTCGAGCGCCAGCCGGTCGAGCTCGTGTGTCTCGACGATGCGGCGCATGAGCCCCTTCCATCCGCGCGCAGCGATGTCCTTCGCCTCACGCTCGTCGTGTGAGACGACGATCATCTCGACGATGCCGACGCGCGGGACGTCGCCCGGTCGGTCCGCTCGCACGGGTTCGCCGGCGTGCTCGTTCCATGTCTGCACGTACAGGTCGTAGGCATCCTGCGGGATCGGACCCGGCCACATCAGGTTCAACCCGTACCGACCGGCGGCGACGGGGTTCCCCGGATACCAGAACGGCGGGTTCGGCGACTGGTAGGGAGTCAGCAGCATGTCGATCGGCGGGAAGTCGTAGTGCTTGCCGCCGGCGGGATCGACTCGGCCGGTGCGCAAGCCCTGCAGGATCAGCCCGAGCGCCTCGTCGAACCGATCGTGGGAGCTGAACCAATCCCCCTCGAACCAGAAGTGCTCGATCGCCGCGATGCCGCGGCCCACGCCGTAGTCGACCCGACCTCCGGTGAGCTGGTCGAGGACGCAGATGTCTTCGATGATGCCGACAGGATGGTGCAGGGGCAGCAGCTTCACGAGCGGGCCGAGCCTGATCTGCTTCGTCGCTTCGGCCGCAGCCGCGAGGAAGATCTCCTGGTTCGGCGCGAAGCAGAGGTCGGTGCCGTGGTGCTCGGCAAGGTGGTAGCCGACGAAGCCGGCCGCGTCGGCCATCTTCACCAGCTCGATGCGATCGCGCAGGAGCTGGTGCATCGACGTGCCCGCGATGCCCTCGATGTGGTCGAAGATCCCGAATTCCATGGTCAGACCCTAAGCACCTTTCAGGAGATCCCAGTCCGGTTCGATGCCGAGCCCCGGTCGCTCGGGCGCATGGACGTTGCCATTGCTGTCGATCGCGATCGGTTCAGCGAGGCCGTACGACAGGTGGTCGAGGTCGTACGAGCCGGGCGCGTGCGGGACGAGCACTTCGTACATCGAGCAATGCGGCACAGCCATCACGACCTGGACCGTGGCGAGGTTGCCGATCGCGTTGTAGGCGTCGTGCACCTCGCATGGCAGGTGATGCGCCTCCGCCAGCGCGGCGATCTTCATCATCCCGGTGATGCCGCCTTTGATCACGACATCGCCACGAAGCGCGTCGGTGGCCCGCGCCGCGATCCAGCGCGGCAACGCGTAGAGGCCGCCACCGGTGATCTCCGTGGCGACGATCGGGATCGACAGGTGCTGCTTGAGCCGCACGTACCCGTCGATGTCTTCGGCCCCGAGCGGATCCTCGTACCAGTGGTAGCCGACATCTTCAATGGCGAAGCCGACGTCGAGCGCCTCCTTGTACGAGTACGCCCACGCCGAGTCGAGCATCAGGCAGTAGTCGTCGCCGACCGCATCGCGAACGGCGGCGCACGTGTTGATGTCCTCCCGAATCGGCACGGGCCCCGGCGGCCCGCCCACGGGCATCCGTCTACGTTGCGTCGGCGGATGCAGCTTGTACCCGATGAACCCGCGCTCTCGATACGCCAGCGCTTCTTCGACGTACGTCGCGTTGTCGGGATGCACCCACGACGACGCGTATGAGGGCACGCTCGCGCGCGCCGACCCGAGCAGCCGGTGCACCGGCAGGCCCGCGGCCTTGCCTGCGATGTCCCACAGCGCGATGTCGACGTACCCCTGCACCGTCGGGTCGAACATCCGCGCCCGCACCCGGAAGTCGTGCCAGATCGCACCGATGTCGAGCGGGTCCCGGCCGACGAGCAGCTGCCTGGCCCCACCGAGGAGCTGCGGCGTGACGTCGACGCCCGGCCCGCTGACGAACACATGGCCGTCGACGCCCTCATCGGTCGCGATCGTGACCACGTTGATGCGTGACGTCGGCGAGCCCATGCCTGGCGGCATCGTGCGCTCGTGCTCCAGCACCCGGACGTCGGTGATCTTCACGATTGCGATGAGATCAGATGTGTACGCCGGTTGCCGTGAGCTCGACGGCGACGTCCCACGGGTGCTCCGCGGAGTGCGGGAGCGGAGGCTCGGGCGCCAGGATCGTGAGGTGGCGCTCGACGTCGGTGTCGCTCGCGTTGCGCTGCTTGTGCGGCACGCCCGCCGGCAAGACGACGAGGTTGTTGAGCCCGACCGTGTGCGTCTCCAGCCCGATCTGCACCTCGAGCGCTCCTTCGATCACAAAGTAGAACTGGTCGAACTCATGCGTGTGCAGCGGCGGCCCTTCCGCGCCGGGCGCCATCTCCGCGAGGTACACGGACGCGTTGACCGAGCCGCTCTCGCGGTTCACGAGGTAGGAGACCGAGAACCCCTTGCCGTTGCCCGACGGCGCGAAGTCCTTCGTGACGTAGGGGAGGCCCTTCGCGTCGGTCGACTCGGTCGGCGTGGCGATGGGCTGCAGGAACCCGCCCGGGGCGATGACCTCGAGGTGGACTTCGACCGCGTCGCCGTCGTTGCGGTTGTGGTGCGGCACGCCGGCGGGGATGAAGACGGAACCGAACCGGCTCACCTGTCGCTCCTCGGTGCCGAGCTCCACGGTCGTCGTGCCCTCGAGCACCGCGTAGATCTGGTCGCTCGCGTGGGTGTGGCGCGCAGGGCCTTCGACACCCGGCGGCACCTTCGTCGCGATCACGTAGCAGCTCTCTCCCGCGTACAGGATCTGCCCGCGGTATCCGGGGATGGCTGCGTCGGTGCCGGACTCCCAGTCGATGGGTCGGATGTGCTTCATGTTCGTTCCTTTCTTGGCTACCAAACGACCATGACGTCATCGGGAAGTGAGTCAGCAGCGACGCCACGCGAGGCGAGCTCCTCGTAGCGAGCGCCCAGCACTTCGCGGGTGTCCCATCCCGGGGCGGGCGCGGGCTTCGTCACCTGCACCGGGGTTCTGCTGAGCCGCGGCGACGGACCGACGAGCCGGACTCTGCCGAAGCCCGGATGGTCACGCTCGATGCTCAACCCTTGGCGGCGGACTTCTTCGTCCTCCATCAGACCTTCGATCTCGACGAGCGGGTGCGTCACGTCACCGACGCGATAGAGCCATCCGTCCGGCGTGTCGCACAGCCGGTCGTCGTCACTCCAACCGAGCACGTCGTAGCCCGCCGGCTCGTCCCACACCTTGCCTTCGTAGGCGACCATGAACATCGCCTGATGATGCGCGCCCGCTTGCACCAACGAGGTCGCGACGTGTTGTCCCTCCCCAGTGCGCACCTTGTGGAACAGTCCGAGGAGGACCGCCATCGCGGAGAGGTGACCGGTGCCGTAGTCGCACACCGCGAACCGGGCGAAGCGCGGCACCCCGCCGCCGTAGCGCATCATGAGCCCGGTCGACGCTTGGCCGATCGGCTCCCAGCCGCGGAAGCGACCTCGAGTGCCGCCGTGGCCATAGGCACTGACCGACGAGTAGACGATGTCGGGCTGCACCGCCCGCACGTCGTCCTCGCCGATGCCGATGGCTTCGGCGCCGCCTTCGGGGATGTTCTGGAGGAAAGCGTCCGCACCGCGCACCAGTGACAACAGCGCTTCCCGACCCTCCGGATCGCGCACGTCGAGCAGCACGCTGCGCTTGCCACTGTTCGTGTGGCAGTGACCGATGATCCAGTACGCCGGCCGGTTGATCTTGATCACGTCGGCGCCGAACTCGGCGAGGATGCGGCCCGCCGACGGACCGGCGAGGACCATCGTCAGATCGATCACCGTGATGCCTTCCAGCGCGGCGCGAAGCTGCGGCGCGCGAACCGGCAACGGCACAGGCTCGTCGTCGAGCTCGCGCAAGATCGCGTTGCGATCGGCGTCGTGCGCATGGCGAGGCGACGCAGAGGGAGGCGTGCGGCTCATGGACACTCCGAACCCGAGCTGCGCGGTCGGCCCGAGCTCAGGGTCGTCGAGCTCGATCACCGCGCGCACCGCGCGCGCGTGCTCGTCCTCCCGCAAGAACTGCTCGGTCGTGCGCACGATCGTGCACGGGATGCCGACGGCGTTGATGCGCTCGTCCCAGCTCGCGGCTGGCGCGGTCGCGATGAGGTCGATGATGCGCTGACGCGCATCGAGATCGGGTGGGCCGAGCTCGGGGAGGAACGCGTCGCGGAACCACTCGTAGTGCCTCGGCGAGATCATCACGACGTGGATCCAACGGCCGTCGCTGCCTTGTGCATCGATGTCGGAACAGGGCGTGAACGGCATCACCGGCGGCACGGGCAGTCGCTGGCCCATGCCCCCGATCGCTTCGAACATCGCCCCGAACAGCGGCACCTCGATCGTCTGCCCCTGGCCCGACCGTTCACGGGCGATGAGCGCAGCGACGATCGAGTTGACCGCGACCAGCGACGCGAACGACGACGCGAGCGGCACCGCAGAGAACGCAGGCCCGTCGCCGGGCTCACGCGGACTGCGGGTGTAGTGACCGGTCGCGGCGCCCACGATCCCTTCCCACCCGGCGAGACCAGCGCGGGGGTCGTCGCTCGCGAAGCCGGGGATCGAGCACCACACGTTGCGATCGACGGGCAGGAGGCCGAGCCGCTCCATCACGCCCGGGCGGAAGCCTTCGATCACGACCTCCGCGCGCTCGATGAGACGACGGGCGATCGCGAGATCGTTGGTGTCCTTGAGATCGAGCGCGATCCGCCGCTTGCCGCGTTCCAGCACGGCGTGCGCGTCCGTCGTCCACCGCGGACCGGTCGGCGGATCGACGCGCACCACGTCTGCGCCGTGGTCGGCGAGGATCATCGCCGCGAGCGACGGAGCGAGGTGCTGGCCGAAGTCGACCACTCGGATGCCGTCGAGCGCGCGCACGGCTACGGGTTGATGAGCGTGTCCTGGTCGGGCACGAGGAACGCCATGCCACGCTTCAGGAAGTCGCCCACGACGTCGGCGAACGCCTCGGCCCGGTCGCCTTGGATGTCGTGCGCAGCGTCGTGCACGTACTGCAGCGACGAGTTCTTCATGAACCGCCGGTAGGTGCGCCCGTTCTCGGGCGGGATCACGCCGTCGAACTCGCCGAACAGCACGAGCGTGCGCACGTCGGACTCGGCCATCC
>DATKAS010000111.1:0-2860 GCA_035497855.1 Acidimicrobiales bacterium | reverse complement strand
ACCAGCACGTCACCCGGCTCGAGGCCTCGGGGATCGGAGGGATCGAGCACGACGCGGGCGCGCCCGCGCGCGACGCCCGGACACCCGGGGATGCCGGTGAGCACGTCGCCCGGCACTGCGTGGTCCGCGCCACTCGCCGCTGCACGATGCCGCCACTCAGAGGTCGGCGGCGGCGCACCTCGAGACACGAAGGGCGGTTCGAGGTCCCACAACGACAGGTAGTACGCCTCTCGCTCCTGGACGACCGACGTGAAGTCCGCAGGACGCTCGACGAAGTCGTCGAGCTCGAGCGCGGTGAGCATGAAGATCTGCTCGATGGTCTCGAGGTGCCCACGGTCGACGGCCCGCCGGCCGAGCTCGCGCAGCGCCAGCCGCATCTCGTGCACGAGCTTGATGTTGGTGGTCTTCGTGCGCTCTCGACCGGCGTTGTAGAGGTGCGCGCACCGGAGGCCGACCTCGAACGTGCCCGCCGCCTGCGCGTCGCCCGCGACGAGCTCACGCACGAAGTCGGTGGCCGCCTCACGCTCGGTGATGCGGAGCTCGGTGCGGACTTGGGGCGACTCGTCATCCGCCGCGAAGCGCATGCGGTCGATCGCGGCGAGCGGCACGTCGGGATCGATGCCCCAGGTGCGACTGCGGAACTCCCACTCGTTCGGGCCGCGTGCGCCGAAGCGCTCGATGAAGCTGGCGAAGAGCTTCCCGAAGTCCTCGGCGGACGGGTTGCCCGACTCGGCGAGCGCGCACAGCCGCTCGTGGAGGCCGGGCACTCCCTCGTCGAAAGCGGCGGTGAGGTCGGGAGAGCCCTTCACGATGCGGGACATGTCCCACATCGCCCAGCTCGGCGCCGCCGAGTCGACGTCGCCGAGGCCCGCGACGAGCGTCATGATCAGGTCGGGCTGCTCGATGGCCGCGAGCACGCCGGCCACCGTGCCGATGCCGATGCCTGATGCTCCCGAGACGAGGATGTGCCGGCAGAACAAGCGTCGGTAGAGCGGCAAGAAGCTGCGAGCGTGGTCGACGAGCTCTTGGTCGGTGAGGTCCTCGAGATCAGGCCGCCGAGCGATCAGGCGATCGACCTGGTCGCGATCGGCCCGGAGCTCGGGCAGGTCGTCTCTGGTGAAGAGTTCGTCGAGGTACTGCTGCAGCAGCTGCGTCGCGAGCTCGTTCTCGTCGTCGGGTCGCGCTTCGTCGGGATAGGGCGTGATGCCCGGCATGTCGCCGAAGTACTGGAAGTCGACCATCTCCGGCGAGAGCCCGGGTGTACGCAACCCGTAGATCCGCGTCATCGACATGTTCAGGTACAGGTAGCCACCGAACACACCGACGGTGTCGGGCCGGTCGGGGTCGAACTCGTCGTAGAAGAACGAGCCCGCCTTCACGTAGGCGTCGCGCCACCCCGCGTCACCAGCAGCGGCGATGCCGAGGGTCGACGACATCGGCGACACCGGGTCAGGCATCACTTCGCCCGCGTTCGCACGTGTGTAGATCGAGTACTTCTCGCTCGCGATCGTGTCGGCCACCCAGCGGTCGCCCATCAGAGCACCGTGACCGTTCCGGTCGAGCCGTCGACGCGCACCATCGCTCCGTCGGGGATCGCCTTCGTCGCACCCGTCACCGAGACGACGCACGGGATGCCGAGCTCACGGCTCACGATGATCGCGTGGCTCTGCAGCGCACCCACGTCGACGACGACTGCGCACGCAGGGACGAAGAGCGGCGTCCACGATGGGTCGGTGATCGGAGCGACGAGGACATCGCCCGGCTCGAGTGCGGTCGGGTCGTGAGAGTCGAGCACGACGCGAGCACGCCCCTCGGCGACGCCCGGGCATCCGGACAGCCCCGTGAGCGACTCGCCGGGCGCCAGCTTCGCCACCTTGATCGCGTCGCGACGTATCCACGCGGCCGGAAAGTCGGGTTCTCCGACGAACACGAAGGGCGGCTCGAGCGCTTGCAGCTCCGCGTACTGCGCGCGCCGGGTTCGGATGATGTCGGTGAACGCGTGCGGATCGGCGAGGAACTCTCCGGTCATTTCGACCTTGCGGAGCATGCCGTAGTCCTCGACCTCGTCGAACGCCCCGCTCTCGACCATGCGCCGTCCGAGCTCGCGCAGCGTCATGCGACATTCGTGGAGCATGCGGATCGCGTTCGTCTTCGAGCGCTCGCGTCCCGGCAAGAACACACGCGCCGCACGCACCGCTGACACGAATGTCCCCTGCGTCTCCGGATCGCCCTGCAACGCCTCTGTGAGCTGTGCCGCGAGCTCCTCCCTGTCGGTCGCCATCCGCGAGTTCTGCGCGACGGGCGCGGCGCCGAGCGGCGAGAGCCGCATGCGGTCGACAGCCGCGAGGGCGAGGTCGGGCTCGGTCTCCCAGGTGGGCGAGCGCATCTCCCACTCGTTCGGACCTCGAGACCCGTACGAGTACATGAACTCGTCGAGCATCGAGCAGAGCTTTGCGGCGCTCTCGTCAGCCGAGGCGCGTAGCCGGTCATGGAGGCCGGTGATCCCCTTGTCGAACTCGGCGGTCAACGCGGGTGACTCGGCGACGACTCGACCCATGTCCCACATCGCGATCGACGGTGCCGCGGAGTCGACCTCGCCGAGCCCGCCGATGAGGCGCATCATCAGCGACGGATCACCGACGGCGGCGGCCATCGCGGTCAGGATCCCAACGGGGAGCGTCGCCATGTACGACATGAAGATGTGGTGCGCGAAGAGATCGCGGAAGTGCGCGTCCATGAGGTCGAAGTAGCGATCGACGAGCTCGCGGTCGGTGAGCGTCGTGAGGTCGGGACGCTCGTCTCGCAGCCGGCGCGTGACGATCTGATCGTCGATGAGCTCGGGCAGGTCCTCGGTCGTGAG
>DATKAS010000110.1:0-7774 GCA_035497855.1 Acidimicrobiales bacterium | reverse complement strand
ATCCAGTATCCGCAGGACATCGTCGCGATGCAGGAGCTGATCTGGCGGGTCCAGCCGGAAGTCATCCTGGAGACCGGCATCGCGCACGGAGGCTCGTTGATCCTGTCGGCGTCGATGCTCGAGCTGAACGCCGCATGCGGTGGCCCGGTGGACGCTCGGGTCATCGGCGTCGACATCGACATTCGACCGCACAACCGGGCTGCGATCGAGCGCCACCCGATGTTCCGGCGGATCACCATGATCGAAGGGTCGAGCATCGACGAGGACGTGATCGTGGCCGTCGAGCGGGAGATCGGTGCTCGCGCACCAGTCCTCGTGTTCCTCGACAGCAACCACACGCACGATCACGTGCTCGCGGAGCTCGAGGCGTACGCACCGCTCACGTCGATCGGGAGCTACTGCGTCGTGTTCGACACGATCATCGAGGATCTGTCGCCCGAGCTCATCGGCGATCGCCCGTGGGGCATCGGCAACAGCCCGAAGAGTGCCGTGCGGGAGTTCCTCGGCACGCACGGGAACTTCGTGATCGACCACGATGTGGACCACAAGCTCGCCTTCACGGTCGCCCCGGAGGGCTACCTCATCCGCGTGTCGTGATGGCGGCGTCGGCGTGGTTGGCGAGGAACCACGCATACGTCGACTCGATGCCCTCGCGCAGCCCGATCGACGCCTTCCAACCCAACGCGTTGATGCGACTCACGTCGAGCAGCTTGCGCGGAGCGCCGTCGGGCTTGCTCGAGTCGAACACGAGCTCGCCCTCGGGGTGCACGACGTCGCGGACGGTCTCCGCGAGCTCACGGATGCTGAGGTCGACGCCGGTGCCGACGTTGAGGTGCTGCTGCTCCTCATAGACGTCCATGATGAACAGGCACGCATCGGCGAGGTCGTCGACGTGGAGGAGCTCGCGTCGAGGGGTGCCCGTTCCCCAGATCTCCACCTCGCGGGCGCCACGCACCTTCGCATCGTGGAACTTGCGCATGAGCGCGGGGAGCACGTGGCTGCTCTCGAGGTCGAAGTTGTCGTTCGGGCCGTAGAGGTTGGTCGGCATCGCCGAGACGAAGTTCGCTCCGTACTGCGTTCGGTACGACTGGCACAGCTTGATGCCGGCGATCTTGGCGATCGCGTAGGGCTCGTTCGTCGGCTCCAGAGGACCGGTCAGCAGTGCGTCCTCCGTCATCGGCTGGTCCGCGTCGCGGGGGTAGATGCACGAGCTGCCCAGGTAGAGGAGCTTCTCGACTCCCGATCGGTAGCTCGCCTCGACCACAGTGCCGTGGATCATCAAGTTGTCGTAGATGAACTCGGCGGGGCGGGTGCTGTTCGCCAGGATGCCGCCGACGGTGCCGGCGACGAGGTACACGAACTCGGGCCGGTGGTCCCTGAACCAGTAGTTGACCGCCGCTTGGTCGCGCAGGTCGAGCTGCTCGCGGGTTGCGGTGAGCACGTTCGCGTAGCCGGATGCTTCGAGCTTTCGCAGCACTGCGGACCCCACCAGGCCCCGATGGCCGGCGACGAATATCCGCGCGTCTTTCGGGACTGATGCACTCACGTGAGCTCTCCCGTCGGCAGGCGAACGATCAGCGTACCGGCGTCCCTCATGTGATCGCGAGCATCCGTTCCAGGGCGATCTTGGCCGAAGCGGCCGTGGCTTCGTCGACGGTGATCCGGTTGACGACCCGTCCCTCGAGGAGGTTCTCGAGCACCCAGCAGAGATGCGGCGCGTCGATGCGGAACATCGTGGAGCACGGGCACACGAGCGGGTCGAGCGACACGATCGACTTGCCCGGTGTCTCCGCGTCGAGGCGCTGCACGAGGTGGATCTCCGTGGCGACACCGATGACCGATCCCTCGGGTGCGGCGTCGACCGCCCGGATGATGAAGTCGGTCGAGCCGACTTGATCGGCCTTCTCGCAGACCTCGTAGCTGCACTCGGGATGCGCGACGACGATGCCGTTCGGGTGGGCTTCCCGGAAAGCGTCGACGTGCTCGGGACGGAACCGTTGGTGCACGGAGCAGTGTCCGCGCCACAGGAGGAACGTGGCCTCCTTGCAGTCGGCTTCGCTGAGCCCGCCGCGGTCGAGGTGGGGGTTCCACACGCGCATGTCGGCGTGCTCGTACCCCATCGCGAGGCCCGTGTTGCGCCCGAGGTGCTGATCGGGGAAGAACAGCACCTTGTTGCCGCCGGCACCGTCGTCACTCGCGGGTCGGAACACCCACTCGAGGACCGCGCGCGCGTTGGTCGACGTGCACACCGCTCCACCGTGCGAGCCGACGAACGCCTTCAGCGCAGCCGACGAGTTCATGTAGGTGATCGGCACGAGACCCTCGATGTCGATGACGGCGTCGAGGGACTCCCACGCCTCCTCGACCGAGTCGATGTCGGCCATGTCGGCCATCGAGCAGCCGGCGTTGAGGTCCGGGAGGATCACCTGCTGGTGGTCGCCCGTGAGGATGTCGGCCGACTCGGCCATGAAGTGGACGCCGCAGAAGACGATGAACTGCGCGTCAGCGCGTTGCTGGGCGAGGACGGACAGGCGGAACGAGTCGCCGCGGGCATCGGCCCACCGCATGACCTCGTCGCGCTGGTAGTGGTGGCCGAGGATGAACACGCGACGTCCGAGCACCTTCTTCGCGGCGCTGATGCGCTGCGCGAGGTCGTCGGGGTCGGCACCGCTGTAGCCCTCTGGCAGAGGGCCTTGGATACGCAACATCGCTGGGTTGTCCCTTCCACTCCGGGCGTGAGGCCCTTGCGGGAAAGGCTCTGGTTGCGGCCGGTGGGGACAGCCTGGTCGCCCTCCACGGGGATGTCGGCCCCAGAGCTCGATATGACGCCGGAGACCAGGCCGGCGTGCGCTCAGTGTACGCGGCTCAGCCGGCGACCCGCCTGTAGAGGAGCACGTTCCCGATCTGCTCGGGCGGTCCGAGGTCGGCGAAGCAGGGGGACTTCACGACGGCGTCGAGCTGTGCTCGCTCTGCGTCGGTCCGGGGGGCGAGCACGGCGATGGTGTCGATCTCCGAGGTCGGCCAGATCACGGAGTTCCGGACGCCGTTCACGACCGGCGCGCCGCCGCAGCTCGTCTGGAAGGGATAGGGGTAGGTGACGGCCATCTCCCGGTCTGCGGCGTGGATGCCGATCGCGGGATCCGCGAGGAGTCGGTCATGTGTCGTCAGTCGGGCGAGCACCGCCGCGCCGTCGCGCCGCGTCACGGCGCTGTGGTCGAAGTCCCCGGCTGCGAACGGGCCCGAGATCACGAGGAGCGCGCCCGCGAGGATCGGCAGCGCACCGACGGGGAAGTCGCTGCCCGCGAGGCTTCGCCAGCGCACCAGACCGCCTGCCGCTGCCCACAGCAGAAACGGCACGAGGACCGCGCCGTGGTGGAAGTGCACGCTCTGAACGGTCGGGTCGTGCGCCGCGAGGATCGGCATCCCGACGACGAGCACGACGAGCAGCCGCCTCGGCGCGAGCAGGGGCAAGAACGCCACGCTGGCGAGCCAGAAGACGATCTGCGTGATCTGCGCGGTCGAGGTGATCTCACCGATGAGCGCAGGCACGCTCGACCAGGGGTGCAGGAGCGCGTCATGCGGCGTCGCTCCGAGGTAGGAGAACCGCTGGAGCCAGAGCCGGTCGACGCCGACGTGGGTGGCGAGCAGTCCACCGAGCACCTCCCATCCGATCGCGAACGCGGCGACGCCTCCCCATCGCGTCCAGCGCCGCTCGGGATCGTGGGCGAGGCCGATGAGCGCGATCGCGGCAGCGGCGATGCCGAGGTCGTCCCGGAACACGAGCAGCGCGAGCACGGCGACGGCGGTGCTGCCCACGCGCCCCCTCAGAGCGGCAGTGAGCCCGACGATCAGCACGGGCACCGCCATCGTCGTCGGGTGCCCTGCGAACGCGACCGCGTTCCACATCAACGGGCTGAGCGCGAAGGCGATCTGGAACATCGTCTTCGCGCGCCCGGTCACGCCGAGTGCATCGAGCAGGGCTGGCAGCGCCAGGACGCTGACGCCGAACGCGATCGCCTCGGCCGCGAACACCCATCCGACCGTCTCGTGCACGCGATACAGGGCGCCGAACACCAAGTAGATCGGCGCGAGGTGATCGGCGAACGCGTTCCAGCCGAGCCCCGAGATGACCGGCTCCTTGCCGTGCGCGAGCAGCAACGAGACCTGCGCGATGACCGGCATGTCACCGAAGCCGTTGCGCCATGTGCTCCAGCGCCACCAGGCCTGACCGAAGCTCACGAGCGCCACGGCACATGCCGCGATCACGTGCACCCGGTCGACGCGGAGGAACCGCTCGGGGAGCGCGACTGCTGGCGGCGCCTCGATCGTGGTCATGCGCCGTCGCGCCGGTAGACGAGAAGGTTGCCGACGTGCTCGGGTGGGGCGAGGTCGGCGAAGCACGGTGACTTCACGACCGCGTCGAGCTGCGCTTGTTCGGCATCAGTGCGCGGTTGGAGCACGACGATGGTGTCGATCTCCGACGGGGCCCACACCGCGACGTTGCGCGACCCGTCGACGCGGGGCACAGCTTTGCAGTCGGGTGCGAAGCCGTAGGGGTACACGAGCACCATGTCACGTTGCGCCGACCGTTCGCGCACGTCCGACTGCGCGAGCAGCCTCGCGTTCGGGGCGAGCTCGCTGATCGCCTTCTCGCCGTCGGGCCGCGCGACTTGGCTGCGCTCGAAGTTCCCTCCTGCGATCGGCCCGTACAGGAAGAAGAAGCAGATCGCCATCGCCGGAACGACGACCACCTGGAGCGGCTTCCCGCTGATCGACTGCCACCGCTGCGCTCCGCCGACGGCTGCCCAGAACACGAAGGGCATCATCACCGCGCCCTGGTGGAAGAAGGGGCTGTGCACGTACCCGTCCTGCGCAGCGAGCACGGGAAGCCCGACGAGCACGACCAGCAGGAGGCGCTTGGGCGCGAGCACCGGGAGGAACGCGACGGTCGCGAGCCAGATCAGCAGCTGGCGCGTCGGCTCGCTGCTCAGCAGGTAGGAGATGAGTGCCGGGACGCTGTGGAAGGGGTGGGTGATGACGTCGACGGGGCCGGTGCCGAGGTAGGTGAAGCGCTGGAGCCACCATCGGTCGACGCCGAGCGCCAGCGCGATCTCACCGCCGATCGCCTCCCAGAGGAGGGCACCTCCGGCGATCGCACCCCACCGGGTCCACCGTCGTTCCGGATCAGCGAAGAAGCCGATCGCGGCGATCGCCGCGATCGCGAGGCCGAGGTCGTCGCGGCACAGCAGCAACGCGACCGCGGCAAGGGCGGTCACGCCGATCCGTCCGCGGGTCGCTGCCGTGATGCCGATGATGAGGAGCGGGATCGCAATCGTCGTGGTGTGACCGGCGAACGCGACTGCGTTCCACATCAAGGGGTTGCACACGAACGCGACGAGGAACGCCGCCCTCAGGCGGCCTTCGAGCCCGAGCGTCGACAGCATCGGGGGGAGCGCGAGCACGCTGAGGCCGAACGCGAGCGCCTCGGCGAGGAACACCCATGCGACCGTGGCATGGATCCGGTAGAGGCCGCCGAAGAGGAGGTAGACGGGGGCGAGATGATCCCCGAACGCGTTCCAATGGAGCACCGAGATCTCGGGGGACTTCCCGCGGGAGATGAGCCACGCGACCTGGTCGATCACAGCCATGTCGCCGAAGCCCTTGCGCCAGTCGACCCACCGGAACCAGGCCTGCCCGAAGCTGATCAGCGCGACCGCGCCGGCGAGGAGGAGATGTCGAGGATCCGTGCTCAGGAACGCGGCGGTGCGCGCGTCGTCACGATGCCGGACCGCCGCCTTCACGATGACGATTTTCCCTCAGTTCGGGCAGGCTGAAGGTTCATGGTCGACAGGCCGCCTGCGGGAACGATCCCCGATGCGCCCGGCTCCTATCAGTTCAAGGACCGGGACGGACGGGTCATCTACGTGGGCAAGGCCGCGTCGTTGCGCAGCCGGGTGGGGAGCTACTTCCAGGACCCGCGCAACCTCGCCCCGCGCACCGCGCAGATGGTGGCTGCCGCGGACAGCGTCGAGTGGATCCAGGTGCGCAACGAGGTCGAGGCGCTCATGCTCGAGTACAGCCTCATCAAGCAGCACCGGCCGCGCTTCAACGTCCGCCTGCGCGACGACAAGAGCTATCCGTTCCTCGCGGTGACGCTCGACGACGAGTGGCCACGAGCGATGGTGATGCGGGGTCGCAAGCGCAAGGGCGTGCGCTACTTCGGCCCGTACGGGCACGCGTACGCGATCCGCGACACCCTCGACATGCTCCTGCGCACCTTTCCGATCCGCACGTGCTCGGACAACAAGCTGCTCACCCATCAGCGTCTCGGTCGTCCGTGCCTGCTCTTCCACATCGAGAAGTGCAGCGGGCCGTGCGTCGGAGAGATCGACAAGGAGGCGTACGACCGGCTCGTCGCTGACCTGCTGCAGTTCCTCGACGGGGAGACGGACGAGACCGTTCGTCGCCTGACGACCGACATGCGCGAGGCCGCGGACGGGCTCGAGTTCGAGCGGGCCGCTCGCCTCCGTGACCGCCTCACCAGCGTGACGAAGGCGATCGAGCGGCAGCAGATGGTGGCGGATCGAAACGAGGACCTCGATCTCGTCGGCATCGCCGAGGACGACCTTGAGGCTGCGGTGCAGGTGTTCTACGTGCGGCGTGGCCGGGTCGTGGGCCGCAAGGGCTTCGTGGTCGACAAGGTCGAGGAGCTGACCCCGGACGGCCTCGTCGCCCGCGTCCTCGAGGGCCTCTACGGCGAGGAGCCCGCGCTCGGCGTGCCGAAGCAGGTCCTCGTCCCGAACCTCCCCGAGCAGCTCGACCTCTACGAGGAGTGGCTGACCATGATGCGGGGGTCGCGGGTCGTGGTGCGTGTGCCGCAGCGGGGCGACAAGCGGACGCTGCACGAGACCGTCACCCGCAACGCGAAGGAGGAGTTCACACGCCACCGGCTGAAGCGCGCCTCGGACCACAACAGCCGAGCGCGAGCGCTGAACGAGCTGCAAGACCACCTGGGCCTTCCCGAGGCTCCGCTTCGCATCGAGTGCTACGACATGAGCCACATCCAGGGCACCGACTACGTCGGCTCGATGGTCGTCATGGAGGACGGGCTCCCGAAGAAGAGCGACTACCGCAAGTTCAAGGTGAAGAGCGTGCCCGGCAACGACGACTTCGCCGCGATGGAGGAGGTCCTCACGCGGCGGCTCACCGCGTACCTGGGCGATCGCGACCGGCCCCCGTCGGGGAAGCCCGGGCGGTTCGCGTACCCGCCGCAGCTGCTGCTCGTCGACGGCGGCAAGGGTCAGCTCGGGGTCGCGGAGCGCGTCGTGCGCGAGCTCGGGCTGGAGGACGAGATCCCGGTCGCCGCGCTCGCGAAGCGATTCGAGGAGGTATACGTGCCGGGCCGAGCCGACCCGGTCGCGATCCCGCGTCAGAGCGAGGCGCTGTACCTCCTCCAGCGGCTGCGCGACGAGGCGCATCGCTTTGCGATCGGCTTCCACCGCGAGCTGCGCGGCAAGCGGATGACGAAGAGCGTGCTCGACGACATCCCCGGCCTGGGCCCCACGCGTCGCAAGCGCCTCGTCAAGGAGCTCGGCGGCGTCGAGAAGGTGAAGCAGGCAGACATCGAGGCGCTGCGCGGCCTGTCCTGGCTCCCCGACGCGGTCGCCGACGCCGTCCACGCCAAGATCCACACTCCGGGTTCGCGACAGCCGTGAGCGACGAGCTCTGGGAGGTCCATGCGCGGTGGTGGCAACAGGGTTTCACCGAGGGTGCC
>DATKAS010000109.1:0-3928 GCA_035497855.1 Acidimicrobiales bacterium | reverse complement strand
TACTACTTCATCGGCGTCGGCCTGCCGCAGACACCTTGGCCGCTGTTCAACGGCATCCTCGTCGCACCGCAGACCGCATACGGGACAGTGGCGTCGTACTTCGCGGGCCAGTCGATCCACATGGTCGACGCGGTCATCTTCACGCTCCTCTACGCGATCCTCGTCTACGGACGGATGCCGCTTCCGAAGACCGTCGGCGGCGACATCGCCAAGGGGATCATCTACGGCGAGATCCTCGGTCTGATCAGCATGGGGTTCCTGGTGCCCTACGTGTACGCGCCGAAGCAAGGGTTCGGGCTGTTCAGCTTCTACGGCCCCAACACGTGGAAGCTGCCGCTGTCCATCGCTCTGTGGCACCTCACGTACGGCTTCTTGCTCGGGACGCTGTACAGCCCGATCCGCGCCCGTCAGTCGCGGTAGGAGTTGTTGGTCGCGCGGTCGCCCGCGAGCCACCGCTTCAGCGTCTCGTGGGCGTCCGCCGCCCGATCGCGCGCGATCTGAGACGCGTTGTCCGCGTCCACCGTGAACTCGAGGAACAGTCCGTTCGGGTCGCGGGTGTAGAGCGACCGGCAGTATCCGTGATTCACGACGCGAGGCTTCTCACCTCGCGCCGTGAGACGTTGCTCGATCGCGTCCTGCACTTGTCGCGTGACGTTGAGCGCGAGGTGACGGAACTGCGTCGGGACATAGTCGGGATCGAAGCGCGCCTGGTCCGCCGGATCCGCGAACTGGAAGAACGCGAGCGCGCCGCCGTCGCCCAGCTCGAAGAACGTGTGGCAGTACTCGCTGCGCGAGTCCGAACCACCGAGCGGCTCGGCCTCGGACCACGTGGCGACGAGCGGGAGGCCGATCACATCCTCGTAGAACGCGCGCGTCGCCTCCTGGTCCTTGGTGGGGAACGCGTAGTGGTGCAGCCGGCTGGGACGAGTGTCTGTCATCGCAAGCGACGGTAGCCCCACAGCGGGAATGTCACACCCCGTCTGTACCGTCGGGTCTCGCACTTCCCCGCGACTCGTCCTTCCGTGAGGAGAAGTGCACATGCGGAGCCTTGCGAGCGCGCGCGACGCGCTCGATCTCATCCTGCTGTCCGCGTCCCATCCGCCCGAGCACCAGACGATCGTGCTCCTCGGCAAGCCGGGGGAAGGCGGTGGTGTCAGCGTGATCATCGAAGGCGACGTGCCGCCGACCGAGCTCGCAAGCACGTTGGGGTTGCTCGCGGGCGCGGCCGGCGCGGGCAGCCCGATCGTGGTCGCGACGCTCACACCCGAGCCACCGGCGTTCACCGATCTCGACCTCGCGGCATGGCACGAGCTCGACGCTGCGGTGAGCGAGCACGACGCCGTCCTCTGCGAGTGGTTCCTCGTCGGCGGTGGCACCGCGATCGCGGTCGGCGAGTGGTGCGAGGTCCCGCCGCGATGGCCGGTCAGCGGAAGTCGCGCGAGCGCATCCCACCCCCGACGGGCATCGCCTCGAGCTTTTCGGCCACGACGTTGATCACGCCCTCGGCCTTCTCGACGCGCCCGCGGATCAGCAGCGCCGGCGCGCCCCTCGCGACGCGGCGGTGCCGCGCCCAACAGCCCTTCGAGCAGATCACGTTGATGAGCCCGGTCTCGTCCTCGAGGTTGATGAAGGTCGTGCCGCCCGCGGTCGAGGGGCGTTGGCGGTGGGTCACGACCCCACCCACCAGCACGCGGCTGCCGTGGTCCACCTCGACGAGCCGAGCGGCCGTCACCACGCCCAGCTCGTCGAGGCGATCGCGGACGAACCGGGTCGGGTGGCCCTCCGGCGCCACCCCGGTCGCCCACAGGTCGGCGTTTGCCTCCTCGGCGGGGCTCATGCCCGGCAACGTCGGGGCGTCCGCGCCGAGCACCACGCCCGCGAGGCGGTCGGGGCGCGACTGCACCACTGCACCGGCCGACCAGAGCGCGGCGCGCCGTGTCATCGGGCCGTTGCTCGCAGCGTCGTCGAAGCAACTGAACGCGCCCGCGGTCGCGAGCGCTTCGAGCACCGGCAACGTCACGCCCGCGCGACGCGTGAGGTCCTCCATGCTCTCGTACGGGCGACCCGCGGCGACGGCCTTGGCGAGATCGGCGCCGACATGACGCACCGACTCGATGCCGAGGCGCACGGCCACGCCGTTGTGCGACTCCTCGCACGGCTCCAACGTCGCTTGCGCCTCGCTCGCGTTGATGTCGGGCGTACGCACGACCACGCCGTGGCGAGTCGCGTCTTGCACAAGCGAGTGCGGCGAGTAGAAGCCCATCGGCTGCGCGTTGAGCAGTGCCGCGCAGAACGCGGCGGGCTCGTGCAGCTTGATCCACGACGACGCGTACACGAGGTACGAGAACGACACCGAGTGGCTCTCGGGGAAGCCGTAGTTCGCGAACGCGGCCATCTTCTCGAAGATGCGATCGGCGATCTCGCCGGTGATGCCTCGTTCGGCCATGCCTTCGTAGAGGCGGGCCCGCAGTCGTTCCATGCGCTCTCGGCTGCGCTTCGACCCCATCGCCTGGCGCAGCTGATCGGCCTCGGCGGGCGTGAACCCGGCGACGTCGATCGCCATCTGCATCAGCTGCTCTTGGAAGAGCGGCACGCCGAGCGTCTTGCTCAGCGACCTCTCGAGCAGTGGATGCAGGTAGGTCACCGGCTCGGTGCCGTTACGCCGCCGGATGTAGGGGTGCACCGACCCGCCCTGGATCGGGCCGGGCCGGATGAGCGCGACTTCGACCACGAGGTCGTAGAACTTGCGGGGCTTGAGTCGGGGCAGCGTCGCCATCTGGGCGCGGCTCTCGACTTGGAACACACCGACCGAGTCGGCGCGGCAGAGCATGTCGTAGACCTCGTCCTCCTGCGGGATGGTCGCGAGGTCGACCTCGTAGCCACGGTGGCGGCGGATGAAGTCGATCGCGTAGTGCAGCGCCGAGAGCATCCCGAGGCCGAGCAGGTCGAACTTCACGAGCCCCACGGCGGCGCAGTCGTCCTTGTCCCACTGCAGCACGCTGCGGTCGGCCATGCGCCCCCACTCGACCGGGCACACCTCGATCACGGGGCGGTCGCACAGCACCATCCCGCCCGAGTGGATGCCGAGGTGGCGCGGGAAGTTCTCGACCTGCGCGGCGAGCTCGAGCACCGCCTCGGGGATGTCGTGCGAGTCGGGAGCGCGGGTGGTGGCTTCGAGCGGTCCCCACGCGTCGACCTGCTTCGACCATGCGTCTTGCTGGCCGGTCGCGTAGCCGAGCGCCTTGGCCATGTCGCGCACCGACGACTTCGCCCGGTAGGTGATCACGTTGGCGACCTGCGCCGCGTACTCGCGGCCGTGCCGCTCGTACACGTACTGGATCACCTCTTCGCGGCGGTCGCTCTCGATGTCGATGTCGATGTCGGGCGGGCCGTCGCGCTCGGGCGACAAGAACCGCTCGAACAGCAACCCGAGCGACACCGCGTCGGCGTTGGTGATGCCGAGCGCGTAGCAGACGGCCGAGTTCGCAGCCGAGCCCCGCCCTTGGCAGTAGATGTCGGCTCGCCGGCAGAACTCGACGAGATCCCACACGATCAGGAAGTAGCCGGGGAAGCCGAGCTTCTCGATCAGCTCCAGCTCGTGCTCGAGCTGGGCATAGGCACCGGCCACGCGCTCGGTGTCGCGCGGGCCATAGCGCCGCTCGGCGCCGCGCCACGTGAGCGCGCGCAGCCAGCTCATCTCGTCGTGACGGGGCGGGCACGGGAACGGCGGCAGGTTCGGCGCCACCAGCGCGAGGTCGAACGCGCATGCGCGCCCGAGCTCAGCCGCGGCTTCGACGACGCCGGGATAGCGCGCGAACCGGCGCGCCTGCTCAGCACCAGAGCGCAGGTGCGCGCCCGCGCCACCGGGCAGCCACGGATCGATCTCGTCGAGCGACCGCCTCGCCCGCACCGCGGCGAGCGCGGTCGC
>DATKAS010000108.1:0-5331 GCA_035497855.1 Acidimicrobiales bacterium | reverse complement strand
GCACGCCGAAGCCGCGCATCGCGCCGCACGGCGGGTTGTTCGTGCGCACCGCCCATCCGTCGATGCGGGCGTTGGGCAGGCGGTACGGGCCCTGCACGTGCGTGATCGCGTTGATCAGCACCGCGCTCGAGGTCGACGCGTACGCGCCTCCGTCCAGCACCACTCGGCACTCGAGGTTGACGAGGGTGCCGTCCGTCCGTGCGTGATGGCGCATCCAGATGGTGCCGGGGTGGCGGTGCACGTGGCCGAGGAACGACTCGTCCCGCCCGTACACCATCTTCACGGGTCGGCCGGTGCGGAGCGCGAGGAGGCACACGTGCACCTGCAGGCTGACGTCCTCACGCGCGCCGAACGCACCGCCCACGCCCGCGAGTGACAGCCGCACACGATCCTCCTCGAGCCCGAGGCACTCGGCGATCTGGCGACGATCCTCGTGGAGCCACTGCGTCGAGATGAACAGCTCGACCCCGTGACCGTCGCTGTCGGGGAGGGCGAGCGCCGACTCGAGCCCGAGGAACGCCTGGTCCTGCATGCCGATCTCGTACGTGCCCTCCACGACGACGTCGCCGACGACGCCTTCCGCCCCGTGCTCGATCGGCTGATGGCGGAAGACGTTGCCGTCCGGATGGATGGGTGCGGCGTGGATCGCACGTTCGGGATCGACGAGCGGGTCGAGCACCTCGTACTCGACGACGATCGCCTCGCACGCGCGCTTCGCGGTCTCGGGATGATCGGCCGCGACGGCGGCGATCGCCTGTCCGGCGTAGAGCACGGTGTCGGACGCGAACACGGGCTGGTCCGCGGTGATGAGGCCGTACGTCGCGCCCGGCACGTCCGCCGAGGTGACCACCACCTCGACGCCCGGGATCTTCCATGCGGGCGTGACGTCGAGCCTGCGGATGCGCGCGTGCGGATGCGGCGATCGCAACGTGCGTCCCCACACCATGCCCTCGGCCCAGAGGTCGGACGAGAACGCGAAGCGACCCTGCACCTTCGCGATGCCGTCGGGTCGCGTCGGGCTCGTGCCGAGGACGGCCCGGTCAGCAGCGATGCGCGTGTCGGTCACGCACCACTCCGTTCACGGATCGCGGCATCGACGGCCGCGAAGATGCGCCCGTAGCCGGTGCAACGGCAGAGGTTGCCGGAGAGGGCCTCTCGCACGGCCAGGGGATCGGGGCTCGGGTCGCGTGCCAGCAGGTCGTGCACCGCCACGATGAGGCCCGGCGTGCAGAAGCCGCACTGCACCGCGCCCTCTGCGATGAACGCGTGCTGCACGTCGCTCAGCGACCCGTCCCCGGTGAGCCCTTCGACCGTGGTGATCTCGCTGCCCACAGCGCTCGCGGCGAGCACCAGGCACGAGCACACGAGCCGCCCGTCGACGACGACCGAGCACGACCCGCACTCGCCCTGCTCGCACGCTCCCTTCGCGCCCGGAAGTCCGAGCCGCTCGCGCAACACGTAGAGGAGGCTCTCCCCCATCCACGCGTCGTTGACGTCGTGTGCCTCGCCGTTGACGGTGAGTCGGTAGCTCTCGCTCACGCGGCGGCAACCCTCCGGAGCGCGCGGGCTGCCATCACCTCGACCGAGTGGCGGCGGTACGCCGCGGTCGAACGGTGGTCGTCGATCGGCCGGACCTCGGCCGCCACGCGTCGCCCGAACTCGTCCGCGTCAGCGGCGACGCCGCCGTTCGCCCACACCCACTCCTCGGCGTCACGCGCTCGGATGATCGTCGGGCCCACCGACCCCGCCGCGACCTTCACCGTCCCCCTGTCGACAACGAGCGCGAGGTTGGCGATCGCGATCACCATGGCGTTGCGGACGCCCACCTTCAGGAACTCCTGCGGGCCGGTCGCTGCGGGGACCGCGACCTCGACGACCAGCTCGCCCGGCTCGCGGGCCGTGCGCTTCGGCCCGATCAGATAGTCGTGGATCGACATCGCTCGCGTGCGGGTCGCAGAGCGAAGCAGGACCGTTGCGTCGAGCGCGGCCAGCACCGGCAGCAGGTCGCCCGCGGGCGAGCCGGTGCCGAGGTTGCCGCCGATGGTCGCCGCGTTGCGGATCTGCGGCGAGCCCACGGTGCGGGCAGCCTGCGCGAGCGCGGGCAGCCGGAGCGCGAGGTCGGGCTGCACGAGCTGGGTGCACGTCACCCCGGCGCCGAGCACGACCGCGTCGCCCGCGACATGCCACGCACGGAGCTCGTCGACTCGGCCGAGCGCGACGACGTCGTCGGGACGGCGGTGACCGAAGTTCACCTCGACCATGAAGTCGGTGCCGCCCGCGAGCACGTGCGCGTCCGGATGCGAGGCGAGTGCGAGCAACGCCTCGTCCACGGACGTGGGGGTGAGCACGGCCATCGGGAGATTCTTGTCGGTCTCCGACGACCGTTTGCTCACTGGTCGTTCTGGGACCTGGGATTTTCCGTCCCGAGTGAGCAAACGGTCGGGCGTGCGACACTCGCACTCGTGACTCGCATCCCCTCGGAGGATCCACTCGGCGCGCTCAGGATCGGTCCGTCAGTGCTCGCCGAGGGAGTCGCGGGCGGCCCTCTCGTCGGGCTCACCTTCGTCGCGAAGGACCTGTACGACGTCGCAGGGCTCCCGACGGGTGCCGGCAATCCCGATTGGGAGCGAACGCACCTCGAGCCGACCTCGACGGCCTCGGCGGTGCAGCGACTCGTGGACGCAGGAGCGACCCTCGTCGGCAAGAGCCACACCGACGAGCTCGCGTACAGCCTGTCGGGCACCAACGTGCACTACGGCACGCCGACGAACCCGGCCGCCCCCGGCTGCGTGCCGGGAGGCTCGTCATCGGGTTCGGCCGCGGCAGTGGCCGGCGAGCTCTGCGACTTCGCGCTCGGCTCCGACACGGGAGGCTCGGTCCGCCTGCCCGCGAGCTTGTGCGGCATCCTCGGCGTGCGTCCGACGCACGGTCGGATCGCGATGGACGGCGTGGTGCCGCTCGCCCCGTCGTTCGACACCGCCGGCTGGTTCGCCCGAACCGGCCACGTGCTCCAGCAGGTCGGCCGGGTGCTTCTCGACCCGGACTTCGACGAACGAGCGACAGTCGCGCGGCGGCTCGTGCTCGCGGTGGACCTGCTCGCGACGTTGCCCGCGGACGTTGCCGCGGTGGTCGAGTCGAGTGCCGCGGCGGTATCGGCGCGGCTCGACGTCCCGCTCACGCGGGCGCCGCTCGCGCACGAGCCGATCGCCGCGTGGGCCGACTGCTTCCGCACGTTGCAGCGAGCGGAGGTGTGGGAGTGCCACGGTGAATGGGTCACCGCGGTCAAGCCCCACTTCGGACCGGGCATCGCACAACGCTTCGAGGAGGCCTCACGAGTGACACGCGCCGAGGTGGCCGATGCACGACGACAGCGGGTGAGAGTGCTCGATCACGTCGCTCGCGCGACCGCCGAGGGAACGATCGTGGTGCTGCCCGCCGCACCCGGCCCCGCCTACCCCATCGACGTCACCGGACCGGCGAAGGACGCCGTGCGGGCCGGCACGCTGGCGCTCACCTGCGCTGCCGGCCTCGCGGGCGCGCCGCAGGTCACGGTGCGAGGCGGATCGGTCGACGGCAAGCCGGTCGGCATCGGCCTGCTCGGCGCGGTCGGCGCGGACGAGACACTGCTCGCCCTGGCCGCGTCACTCGATGCTTGACCGGAGCAGCGAGTCGGCATGTAGCCGCATCATGCCGAGTCGGTCGGTGATCTCCAGCGAGAACAGGCTACGTCGGCGAGGGCCGCTGCATCCGTTCTGCGAGCTGCCGGTGCCACCGCAACATCTCGTCGACACGATCGGTGACGAGCGCGCCGTCTTGCACGATCACGCGACCGGACACGACCGTGTGGCGTGCCGCGCTCGGTCCACACCGCAGCCATGACTCGATCGGATCGGTGATCGCACCCGCGTGCGCGATGTCGCCCGCGACCGGCCACACGACGAGGTCGCCGGCGGCGCCGACCGACAGCTCGCCGATCTCCCCGACTCGTCCGAGGCACCCCGCGCCACCGCGCGTCGCGATCTCCAAGCCGTCACGGGCCCCGGTCGAGGCGGGGCCGCGCTTCAGTCGCCCGAGCAGCATCGCGTTGCGCGCCTCCATCCAGAGGGAAGCCGAATCGGTCGACGACGAGCCGTCGCATCCGAGCCCGACCGGCGCGCCCGCTTCTCGCAGCGCCGCGACCGGCGCGATGCCGCCGCCGCCCACCATCATGTTCGAGCTCGGGCAATGCGCGACGCCCACTCCCGCGCGACCGAGCCGTGCGACCTCGACGTCGTTCGGGTAGATGCAGTGCGCGACCCAGCTGCGATCGGTCATCCATCCGACCGACTCGAAGTGGTCGATCGTCCGGCAACCGAAGTGCTCGGCGGCGAACCGATCCTCGTCGGCGTCCTCCGCGAGGTGCGTGTGCAACCGCACGTCGAGCCGCTCCGCGAGCTCCGCGGTGCGCACCATGAGCTGAGGCGTCACGCTGAACGGCGAGCACGGCGCGAACGCGATGCGCACCATCGCGCCGGGCGAGGGGTCGTGGTGCAACGCGACCAGCCGCTCCGAGTCGGCGAGGATCTCGTCGTCGTCCTGCACGACCGAATCGGGCGGCAAGCCGCCATCCTTCTGCGAGAGGCTCATCGACCCGCGGGTCGGGTGGAAGCGCATCCCGAGCTCGGCGGCCGCCCGGATCTCGGCGCTGATGAGGTCGCCTGCCCCCTTCGGATGCACGTACAGGTGGTCGGTCGTGGTCGTGCACCCACCGAGCGCGAGCTCCGCGAGACCGATCCACGCGGACACGTACGCGGCTTCCTCGTCGAGCCTGTTCCAGAGCGGATAGAGCGCGGTGAGCCAGTCGAAGAGGGACGCAACCGTCGCGGGGCGATGGGCGCGTGTGAGGTTCTGGTAGATGTGATGGTGGGTGTTGATCAGCCCGGGCGTGACCAGGCAGTCGCCGGCCTCGAGCGTCGAGGTCGCGTCGGGCATCGCGTCGCTCGGTCCCCCGATGGCGCTCACGAACCCGTCCGTGACGGCGACCCATCCGCCGGGGATCTCGCGACGCGCGTCGTCCATCGTCGCGACGAGGCCGGCGCCGCGGACGAGAAGATCGGCCATGCGTCAGACCCGCATCGCAGCGATCGCCTCGACCTCGATCTCCACCTTCCAAGCCGGGTCGAGCAGGGCCTTCACGACGAGCGTCGTGTTCGCGGGCCGGGTCTCCGCGAACAGCTCGCCGTGCACCGCGCCGATCGGCTCGAAGTCCTTCGCGTCGACCAGGAACACACGCGTGCGCACGATGTCCTGGAGCGTGGCGCCCGCCTCTCGGAGAGCGGTCTCGATGATCTC
>DATKAS010000107.1:0-4004 GCA_035497855.1 Acidimicrobiales bacterium | reverse complement strand
CGAAACATCGGAAGGGTTGCGGCTCCACGACGCGGTGCAAGCCGCAGTCTCGGCCCGGCTTCGTGCCCTCGAACCCGAGCGGTTCCGCGAGCTGCGCTCGGCCGCGTGGCGCCACCTCCAGAACGAGACACGGCGGGCGGGCGCGAGTGACCTCCACCGATTCACCGCGGACCTCCTGTTCCTCATCGACAACCCGTTCGTCCGCGAGGCGATGTTCCCCGCGACCGCCCATGCCTTCAGCGTCGAGAGGTCGCGAGAGGAGGACAGCGAAGCACTGCGCGCGTTGTGGCACGAATTCGAGACGCCAGAGGGCGCCTCGGTGTTGGACGCGTGGCTCCGCCTTCGTCCTGACGCGGTCCGTTCGGTGCGCGACCGAACCGGAGCTGTCGTCGGGTGTTCGATCGTCGCCGAGTGGCGAGACATCCCGCCCTCTCTCGAGCGAGCCGACCCCGTCGTCGCAGCATGGTCGCGGCACGCCGCGCGTCACCCGCTGCCTCCCGGCCAACGGACGCTCACCCACCGGCGCTGGCTCGCGGCCGGCACCGGCGAGAGCCCGAGCGGTGTGCAGGCCGCGGCGTTGCTCGACGTCAAGCGTGACTACTTCCGCATGCGACCACACCTCGGTCGGCTCTACCTCACCGTCCGCGACCCCCGGCCCTACCTCGACGCGCTACGCACACTCGGCTTCCGTCCCTTCGACGAACCCATCGAGGTCGGCGGCGAACCGTTCCATCTCGCGTCGCTCGACTTCGGACCGGACTCCGTCGACGGGTGGCTCAACCGCATCGCCGCGGCGGAGCTCGGCGAGAGCGATCAGCCATTCCTCGACGAGCGCGACCGCAGCGTCGATCTCGGTGGCGCGCGCATCCAGCTGTCGCCGCTCGAATTCGGAGTGCTGCACACGCTGGCGGCGCACCCTGCGGCGCCGGTGTCGCGCGCCGACCTGCTCCGCGAGGTGTGGGGCACGAGCTACGACGGTGGCAGCAACAACGTCGACGTCGTGATCCGCAGCCTCCGGAAGAAGCTGGGCGCCATTGCCGACCGCATCGAAACCGTCCGCGGCGTCGGCTACCGACTCAGGTGAGGCCGTCCCAGAGGCGGGGTCGTCAGGCCTCGTCGGCGAGGGTGGCGAGACCGGCCAAGCCCTCTTCCATGTGCTTCGCGGCCCGCGCCGAAGCCGCGCGGACAGCAGGGTCGTCACGCAGGGACGCATCGAGGCGCGCCGGGTTCAGTGCACAACGATTGGCCCATTCGACGATGTCGCCCTCGGCACCGAACGTGCGGGCGGCCTGAGCCCCGAGCAGCTGCATCCGCGCCCATGAGGCGCGGTCATTGGAATAGACGTTCGGCGGGCACAACCGATTGCGCTCGCGGTCGTCGTCGCGGGTGGCCTCCACATAGCCCAGGAGGGCAGCGTTGAAGCAGGGGAAGCCGGCGCGGGCCGTCTGAAGGCAGATCAGCTCCGGCTGCCAGATGGGCATCGGCGGCGGAGACGGCAACCCCTCGGCCGCGCAGTGCACCACCAACGCGCCCGGTGCCAGTGCGATCGAGCCCTCGGCGAAGGTGATCTCGCGTGCGGTCACGTGTCGGATGTGGCCGAGGCGGACCACCCGCTCGATCGTGCGGAGCAGATCCAGCTCCCACGCGCCGAGAGTCGGCGTCCGGGCCATCGTGGGAGTCGCCTCGCGGTCGACCCGGAGCATGACGCCCGCGGCTTCGAGCCGGAGGAACAGATCGTCGAGCGTCTCGGCCTCGGCGGCCGCTTCCATCGTGTCGGCAACGAGTCCGAAAGCGACCACCGGATCGGGCTGCACGACCGCGCGGTTCAGCATCCACGGGTCGCGAGGGCGCACCCAGACGATCCGCTCGGGTTCGACGCCGTTGCGCACGAGCCACACGATCCCGTCGGTGGCGGTCTTCCCGGAGCCGACGATCACATAGTCCGTGGCAGCGGTCTCCAACCGGGCGAGGTCGTTGATCGCGACGACGTGCGCGTCGTCGGCGACACCGAAGGGCGGCGGCGTCGTCGCTGGGATCTTCGGTGAGAGGTAGTGGGCATCGACGACACGGCGACGCACGCGCACCTCCGTCGACTCTCCCGACACCCTCGAGGTGACGACGTGCGCCGAACCCTCGGTACGGTGCTCGCACCCTCCGAGGAAGGTGACCCGTCCGGATCCCACGAAGCGGCGACGCAGCACGTCGCCGTAGTACGCCTCGATCTCGGGCTGATGGGCTCGCTCGTGCAGTCCCGCCTCGGGACCCTGCTGCTGGATCGCGCCCGTGCCGAGCACGGTCGAGGCGACGCCGTAGAACAACGACGCCTGGTGGAGCTGGACGAATGGGTATGCGTCCTGCCAGTGGCCGCTCGCAGTGTGGCGACGATCGACCAGCGTCACATGCACGTCGGCGTGGTCGATGAGCGCGTCGGTGAATGCCATGCCCATCGCCCCGGCGCCCACGACGAGGTAGTCGGTCTCTGCCGTTCGCATCACGCTGTTCTACGCGGAGCTACGCGAGCCGCAGGAGGATGTCAGCGAGCTCGCGCGGGCGATTGCTCGGGACCATGTGATTCGTCGGGATCTCGTGCAGCGTCCAGGCTGGCGACGCGGCAGCGTGGGCGGCGCATCGCTCGAACGCGGTCGGCCCGATCGCTCCGGACTCATCCGCAGTCGCGCGGATGTAGGTGCGAGTGAACGGCCACTCCTCCAGCGGTTTGGAGAGTCGGACCGGCTCGGCGAAGCAGGCCATCGGGTGTGGCACTCGCCGGGCGTTGATGAACTCGCCCTCGGCTGGATCGTCGAACTCTCGTGGCGAGGGCGGCACGAGCCACTCCAACCCCAGCCCGGTGAGCGGGAAAGGAGGGCGGGGGGCACCGTTGAGCTCGACCAACGACTCGCCGTCCGCCGGCACGAACGCGTCGAGGTAGACGAGGTGACGCACACGATCGCCGATGTGGTCGAGCGCGCCTGTGACCACCGCCCCGCCGTAAGAGAAGCCGAGGAGCACGAAGTCTCGATGATCTTCGTACAGGACATGGTTGACGACGTCGGTGACATGGGTCGACAGGTCGACCTGTGGGCTGGCCAGGTGCACACGCTCACCGAGGCCCGTGAGGCTCGGCGTGAACACGTCGTGCCCCGCATCGCGCAGCATCGGCCGAACGAGGTGAAACCCGTGCGCCCCGCTCCACGCGCCATGGACCAGCACAAACGTCGTCATCACGACCCCCTGGTGAACACTGCAGTCCCTATCGTCTCAGCCGTGGGGTTGTTCGACCTGTCGCACAAGCCAACCGGCTGGCAGCGAAGGCTGCTGAACGCACCCACCTACGTGTACCGAGCCCATCTCGGCGCCGTCTTCGGACACCGCTTCTTGATGATCGAGCACCGCGGACGCAAGAGCGGCGAAGGGCGTCGGACGGTGGTCGAGGTTGCCGGACGGATCGGCGACGACTGGATCTGCAGTTCGGGCACCGGACCGCACGCCGACTGGTACCTCAACCTGCAGGCCAACGGCCTCGAGGCAGTGTGGATCGGCTCGAGGCGTCACCACGCGACGGTCCGGTTCCTGCCCGACGACGAGGCGGCGACGGTGATGGCCGACTACGAACGCAAGCATCCCAAGACGGCAGCGCGCCTCTACGTCGCGATGGGTGTGTCCTACGACGGCACTCACGAGGACTTGGTGCGGATGATGACCTCGATCCCCATGGTCGCGTTCACACTCACAGACTGAGCGGCCTGCCCGCCCAATCAGTCGCTTCTACGCACCGAGCTGGCTGCGCCGATCAGTCAGCGGCCCTCGCTTCCGCCAGCTGCTTCACGCCCTCGACGGTCTGCTGCATGTTGGCTTGGACCTCGCCGATGCGCCGGCGCAGCACCCGCACTTCCTTCCCGGGGTTGTTGGTGATCGCCGTGGTCGTCCCCGACGGACCCGGTCCCATCACGTAGGAGAACCGGAGGCGGGTGCCGCCCTCGCGGGGTTCGAGGTCGAAACGCCAG
>DATKAS010000106.1:0-9064 GCA_035497855.1 Acidimicrobiales bacterium | reverse complement strand
CCCTCGCCAGCAGTCGTCGTCGCGCCGGTCGTCGTCGCGCCGGTCGTCGTCGCGCCGGTTGTCGTCGGAGCGGTCGTCGTCGCAGCCGTGGTCGTGGCCGCCGTCGTGGTCGCGCCGGTCGACGACGAGCCGCCGCCTGTCGACGTCGGTGCGGTGGTCGGTGTGGTGGTCGGTGCGGTGGTCGGCGCCGTCGTCACCGTGGTCGGCTCCGTCGTCGCAGTGGTCGTGGTGGGCTCGGTCGTAGTGGTCGTCTCGCCGCCCGTGGTGGACGAGCCGCCTGTCGTGGTCGTCGTGGATTCGGTCGTCGTGCCACCCCCGGTCGTGGTCGTCGTGCCGCCTGTCGTCGTCGTGGTCGACCCTGCTGTGGTCTCGACGACGTTCACGAGCGAGGCGCCCTGCTCGGTCTTCGTGCCGCGCCGCGAAGCGGAGAGCGGCGCGATGACGGGACAGACGGGCACGTCCTGACTCGCCTCCTGCAGCTCGCGCGACGGACCGACTCCTCCCCCGCTGCCGCCACCGATGACCGTGACGTCGACCTCGTCGTTGCTGCCGTCACTCACCTCGGTCACATGGCACACCGCGGGCACCGTGATGCCGGTCACCACCGTCGAGTGGCTGCCCGTCGCTCCGGGCGGGATGACGAACGGAGGGATCGAGCCGTTCGGCGGGGTGCACGTGATCTGGATCTCGATCTGGCCCTGCTTGCCTGCGCCTGATCCGGTGATCTGCTTCGTCACCGGGAACTCGCCGGTCTGCGGAGGGCACTGCGTGACGTCCACGTCGAAGTCGCTGATGATCCGGTCACCCCAGAACGCGCCGTGGAGATCGGTGGAGTTGCCGAGCGCGATCTTGCCGAGTGGTGTCAAGAAGTGGCCGAACACGTGCGTGTTCTTCGCGAAGTTGATCGCGTTGTCGTTCGACTTCACGCCGTCGGCGCGCACATAGACGGGCACTGCGCATCCGGTGTTCTGCCCGAACACCGTGCCATTGCTCAGCGTGAACGCTCCGGCGATCTGCAGCACGGTGAGCGGACCGGTGATCACGGTGACGTCCTGGCCGGTGTGCAGGTTGCACATCGTGTAGGTGCCGTTCGACAACGTGACCGTCGTGTTGTCCTGGAATTCGACGTCGCCGTACGTCCCGGGAACGAGACCACCCGTCTGGTTCTTCGTCACCGTGAACGGGTTCTTCGGATCGCATGCGAACGAAGGCAACGCAGGCGGGTTGATCACCGGAACCTGCACGGGGTTGGGGCCCGAGTTCCGGGGGACGAGTGTCGGGTTGCCGGTGAGGCTGTTGGTGAAGAGATCCCAGATCGTGCACTTCGTGTTGGTCGCGTTGATGGCGTTGCCGACGAGCTGCGTGCCGTCGTCCATCGTGACGCCGCCGTTCTGGCAGATGCCCATGTCCCCGTTCGTGCCGACGTTTCCGCCGCTGATGATCCCGTGGCCCGGCCCGTTCGCGCCCTTGAACGCGAAGGACGTGAACCCGAACAGCACGTAGCTGGTGAGGTCTCGGCTGACTGGCTCGGTCGGCGCGTTCGCATGGGGCACCGGTGTCGCGGCGAGTGCAGGGATCGCCATGACCCCGAGGAGCGTCCCCACGGCGAGCAGCACGGAGCCGAGTCGTGCCATCACGCTCCGCAATGTACTCACCTGCTCACGTACGGGACGTCTGTCTTCGAAGGAGCACCAGCGCGCCGAGTGTGCCCGCCACGATCGACGCCGCGAGGATCCCGATCTTGGCTTCGTTCTCGAGGACGGGGTTGCTGTCGAAGGCCAGACCCGCGACGAAGATCGAGACCGTGAAGCCGATGCCGGCCATCGCGCCGATCCCGGCGATGCCGCGCCAGGTCGCGCCCGCGGGGAGGCTCGCGACGCCGAGGCGGGTCGCGAGCAGCGACGACCCCACGATCCCGAGCATCTTCCCGACGACGAGACCGACGAGGACGCCCCAGGTGACGCGCGACGTGACCGCGTGTGACAGCGCGGTCGACGACAGCGGGATCCCCGCGTTCGCGAGAGCGAAGAGCGGCACGATCACGAAGCTCGACCACGGATGCAAGAGGTGCTCGAGCCATTCGACGACCGAGACCGACTCGCGCGCGAGCATCGCCGTCTCCGCGGCGGTCTCCACTGTGGAGATGTCGAGGAGCGCGGACTCCTCGATCAGCTCGCGGGGACGGTACGGCCGAGTGGGCGCCATCAGGCCGAGGATGACGCCCGCGAGCGTGGCGTGCAGACCCGCGTCGTGAATCGCCAACCAGAGGCCTGCACCGAGGAGGGCGTACACCGGCACGAAGCGCACGCCAGCCCACCGCATGAGCGCGACAGCTCCGACGATGACGACCGCGATGCTCAACGATCCGAGATCGATCCTGTCGGAGTAGAAGACAGCGATCACCACGATCGCTCCGATGTCGTCCACGATCGCGAGCGCGAGGAGGAACAGCTTGAGCGAAGGCGCCACCCGACTGCCGAGGAGGCTGACGATCCCGATCGACATCGCGATGTCCGTGGCCATGGGGATGCCCCAGCCCTTTGCGCCGCCGCCTCCCACATTGATCAGCAGATAGATCAGCGCGGGCACGAGCATCCCCCCCACCGCAGCGATCGCCGGGAGCGCGGCCGTCCGCGGGTCCCGCAGCTCCCCCTCGACGAGCTCGCGCTTGATCTCGAGTCCGACGACGAGGAAGAAGATCGCCATGAGCGCTTCGTTGACCCACTCCTGCAGGTCGAGGTCGAGCACGTGATCGCCGAGCGCGATCGACAGGTGCGTGTGCCACAGATCGAAGTACGACTGCTTCCATGGAGAGTTCGCCCACACGAGGGCGACGACGGCGGCGACGACCAGCACGACGCCACCGGCCGCCTCGGTGCGGAAGAAGTCCCGAAGAGGGCTCAGGACGACGCGGCGGGAACTGGTCTCGTCGATGCTGGATCTCACGCGGGCTGGCGCAGCTTGAACCGCTGGATCTTGCCGGTCGCCGTCTTCGGCAGCGCGTCCATGACGACGACGCGCGTCGGGCGCTTGTAGCCCGCGAGCCGGCCCCGGCAATGGTCGATGACGTCCGCCTCGGAGACGAAGGAGCCGGGTTTGGCGACGACGTAGGCAACAGGGCGCGTGATCCCCCGGTCGTCGACCTCGCCGACGACGGCGACTTCGAGCACGGAAGGATGCTCGATGATCGTCGCCTCGACCTCGGCCGGCGCGACCCACTCGCCGCCGACGCGGAGCATGTCGTCGGACCGCCCCAGGTAGGTGTGGACACCGTCCTTGTCGCGCACGTAGGTGTCGCCGGTGCGCGCCCACCCTCCGCCGAGCCCGAACGTTGCCTCGGTCGCCTCGGGGTTGCGGAAGTAGCCCGACGCAGCGGAGTCGCCTCGCACCCAGAGGTGCCCGGGCACGCCCGCGTCGCGGTCGATGCCGTCGTCATCGACGACCCGGACCTCGTAGCCGGCGACGGGGACGCCGGTGGTGCCCGGGTGCACGTCGCCGGCGCGGTTCGACAAGAAGATGTGGGTCATCTCCGTCGAGCCGATGCCGTCGAGGATCTCGACGCCGAAGCGATCGTGGAAGCGGTGCCATGTCTCGGCGGGAAGCGACTCCGCGGCTGAGACCGCGAGACGCACCGATCGGAACGTGTCGTCGGGGATGTCTGACGCGTTGAGCGCGGCGTAGAACGCGGGGATGCCGAAGAACAGAGTCGGCGTGTGGTGCGAGACGACCTCGGCGACACGTGCGGGGGTCGGCGGCCGCGCGGGCTCGAGCACGGCCATCGCTCCGGCGGACAACGGGAACGTGAGCGAGTTGCCGAGCCCGTACGCGTGGAACATCGGGCCGACCGAGAAGAACCGATCGTCCTCCGTGATGTCGAGCACCGTCGCGGCGTAGGTGTCGACCGACACGCGCAAGTCGCCATGGCGATGCATCGCGAGCTTCGGTCGGCCGGTGCTGCCGGACGTGCACAGCCAGAAGCCCGGCGTGTCCTGCGTCGTGTCGGCGAGAGAGCCGTCGCCTTCGGCGTTCGCGAGCTCGTCCCAAGCCTCGGAGCCCGTGACGATCCGGCGGCCGGCGACGTCCTCGCTGCCGGCAGCGCGCTCAGCAGAGATGAGGGTGAGCGTGGCGTCCGCGTCCTCGACGATGACGCTGATGTCCCGCCACGGCAGCAACGGGTTGACCGGCACCGCGATGGCGCCGATGCGCAGGCAGGCCGAGAACGCGACCGCGAAGTCGACCGAGTCGAGCATGACGAGGACCACGCGATCGCCCCCCTCGACACCCTGCTGGCGAAGGCCCGCTGCTGCCGCTTCGACGCGCGAGAGCAGGTCCGCATAGCTGACCGAGAGGCCGGTCGTCGACACGTACGCGAGCCGCTCGCCGGCGCCGGCGGCCACATGGCGATCGACCAACCACTCGGAAGCGTTCCAGCCCACGTGCCCACCTCCGTCCGTGCGCCATGCAATCAGATCTGTGGCAAGAATGTGCCTCCCTGACATCGGCGCGATGCGCGCCTTCATCGACGAGAGAGATCACGACATGGTTCTGGCCGACGTCCACCTCAGCGACATCATCTGGTCGATGCTGTGGCTGTTCTTCCTCTTCATCTGGATCATGATCCTGGTGCAGGTGCTGATCGACCTCTTCCGCGACCACGAGCTGAGCGGTGTCGCGAAGGCCATCTGGGTGATCGCGCTGGTCTTCCTACCGTTCATCACCGTGTTCGTGTACATCATCGCCCGCGGCAGCGGCATGGCGAAGCGGAGCATGAAGCAGCAGGAACAGCTGCAGAGCCAGATGGACGCGTACGTGCGCAACGTGGCTGCGAGCGGGGGCGCCGCCGAGCAGATCGAGAAGGCCAAGTCACTGCTCGACGCCGGCACGATCACGCAGGAGGAGTTCGATCAGCTGAAGGCGAAGGCGCTGGCGTAGCACGATGGAGCCCGGAGAGTTCCAAGGAGTCGCAGGGCGCTACCTCGAGGACTCGACGCCGTGGTGGCCGCCATTGCCGAGTGCGCCGGAGGGCGCGCCGAACGTCGTGGTGGTGCTCCTCGACGACGTGGGCTACGCGCAGTTCGGGTGCTACGGGTCGTCGATCGCGACGCCGACATTCGACCGGCTCGCCGCGAACGGGCTCCGCTACTCCAACTTCCACACCACCGCGCTGTGCTCGCCCACGCGCGCGTGCCTCCTCACCGGGCGCAACCACCATCGCAACGGGATGGGACGCATCGTCGAGTTCGCGTCCGGCTTCCCGGGCTACGACGCGACGATGCCGAAGGCGAACGGCATGGTCTCCGAGATCCTCGTGCGCAACGGCTACGCGACGTTCGCTGTCGGCAAATGGCACCTCGCGCCGGCCGGCACGATGGTCGCGGGCGGGCCCCGCGATCGTTGGCCGCTCGGCCGTGGGTTCGAGCGGTTCTACGGCTTCCTCGGCGGCGAGACCGATCAGTACCACCCCGATCTCGTGCACGACAACCACCAGATCGACCCGCCCCGCACTCCTGAGGAGGGCTACCACCTGACCGAGGACATGGTGGACATGGCGCGCCTGTACCTCACCGACCTGCGCGCCGCGTCGCCGACGAAGCCGTTCCTCCTCTGGTTCGCTCCGGGCGCCTGCCACGCGCCGCACCAGGTGCCGCCCCGATGGAGCGAGAAGTACAAGGGTGCGTTCGACCACGGGTGGGACGCCTACCGCGACCAGGTGTTCGCGAAGCAGATGTCATCCGGCTTGCTGCCGGCGGGCACCGAGCTGAGCGATCGCCCTCACTGGATCGCAGCGTGGGACTCGCTCTCCGACGACGAGAAGCGTCTGTACGCGCGGATGATGGAGGTGTACGCCGGCTTCCTGGAGCACACCGACGCGCAAGTCGGCAAGCTGCTCGACTTCATCGAAGAGCTCGGCGAGAGCGACAACACGATCGTGGTCGTGATGAGCGACAACGGCGCATCTGCCGAAGGCGGGCCCCGCGGATCGTTCAACGAGATGTACTTCTTCAACGGGCAGCCCGAGAGCCTCGAGGAGAACCTCAAGCGCATCGACCTTCTCGGCACTCCCGAGGCACACAACCACTACGCGTGGGGCTGGGCGTGGGCCGGGAACACGCCGCTCAAGCGATGGAAGCGCGAGACGCACGAAGGAGGCGTCGCCGACCCGCTGATCGTGCACTGGCCCGCGCGCATCGGTCGGCCGGGTGAGACCCGCCACCAGTACGTGCATGCGATCGACTTGCTGCCGACGTTGCTCGACGTCATCGGCATCGACGCTCCCGAGTCGATCGCGGGTGTGCCGCAGCAGCCGTTCGACGGCGTGAGCTTCGCGGAGACCTTCGCCGACGGCTCAGCGCCCGCGCGCCACGTCACGCAGTACTACGAGATGATGAGCTGCCGCGCGATCTACCACGACGGTTGGAAGGCGGTCACGTTCCATCCGTTGATGCTCGCTCCGTACGACGGCTCCGATCCTCGACGTCCCTTCGACGAGGACGAGTGGGAGCTGTACCACGTGGCCGAGGACTTCGCGGAGACGACCGACCTCGCAGCGAAGGAACCTGATCGGCTCGCCGAGATGATCGACCTGTGGTGGCGCGAGGCAGAGCGCAACCAGGTGCTGCCGATCACGAACATGCCGGGCCGGCACGGTGACCGCCGCTACCGCCGTGATCACTACGAGTACTTCGCCGGCATCAGCACGCTGCCCGACGCCGTCGCGCCGAACCTCCGCAACCGTTCGTGGCAGATGACCGCTGCGATCGACAACTCGAACGGTGACGCAGCGGGCGTGGTCGCCAACCACGGAAGCGGCGCCGGCGGCTACGCGATCTACGTGAAGGACGGGCGGCTCTGCTACGCCGACAACTTCCTCGGCACCGAGATCACGACGGTCCGTGCCGATGTCGTCCTCCCGCGCGCGGCCGTGACGGTGAAGGTCACGTTCACGTCCTCAGGCGGGTTCGGCAGCGGCGGGGACGTCGCGATGTTCCACGACGACGTGCCGGTCGGCGGTGGGTTCATCCCTCGCACGGTGCCGATCTCGTTCGGCATGTCGGGGTTCGAGGTGGGCTACCAGCGCGGGCCGGCCATCACGCCCGACTACGAGCCGCCCTTCGCCTTCACGAAGGACGCACTCGGCAAGGTGACCTTCGACGTCGAAGGCCGACCCACGCGCGACGCGGCCGCGCAAGAGCGCATCGCCAACGCGATCCAGTAACCCGTTCCGCTTCGTGCGGTCAGGGGCGGGCGAAGGGCTGAGGCTCGGCCTCGGGGCCGCTCGCGGGCTTGGCGACGGGGTTCATGCGGAACGACGGATCGTGACGGAGGATCTCGCGCCGGGCGATCGTCATCTTGTGCACCTCGTCGGGGCCGTCGGCGATGCGGAGCGTGCGCATGCTCGCCCACATCGACGCGAGCGGCGTGAACTGCGTGACGCCGGCGGCACCGTGCACCTGGATCGCTCGGTCGATGACCTTGAGCGCCATGTTCGGCACCGCGACCTTGATGCCGGAGATCTCGGTCGCCGCGGCCTTGTTGCCCACCGTGTCCATGAGGTGCGCTGTGTGCAGCACGTACTCGCGGCACATGTCGATCTCGATGCGCGACTCCGCGATCCAGTCCTGGATGAGGCCCTTCTGCGCGACCTGGCTGCCGAAGGTGGAGCGCTGCAAGGCGCGGTCGACCATGAGGCCGAGCGCGCGCTCGGCCACGCCGATCGACCGCATGCAGTGGTGGATGCGACCGGGGCCGAGTCGGGCCTGCGACATCGCGAAGCCGCCGCCTTCCTCGCCGAGCAGGTTGTCGGCCGGCACGCGCACGTTCTCGAAGTGGATCTCCGGGTGGCCGCCACCGTGGTCGTAGCCGAAGACGTGCGGAGTGCGGCCGATCCGCACGCCGGGTGCGTCCTTCGGCACGACGATCATCGACTGCTGGAGGTGACGAGCCGCGTTCACATCCGTCTTGCCCATGACGATGAGGACCTTGCAGCGCGGCCGCAGTGCTCCCGAAGAGAACCACTTCGTGCCGTTGAGCACGTAGTCGTCGCCGTTACGGTCGATGCGCAGGCTGATGTTCGTCGCATCGGACGACGCCGAGTCGGGCTCGGTCATCGAGAACGCCGAACGGATCTCACCCTCGAGCAGTGGTGCGAGCCAGTCGCGCTTCACGGTCTCGGATCCGTAGGCGTTGAGGATCTCCATGTTCCCCGTGTCGGGTGCGGAGCAGTTCAGCGCCTCTGACGCGAACCCGACCTTGCCGAGCTGCTCGGAGATCGGCGAGTAATCGAGGTTCGAGAGCTTCGTGCCGGGCGCGTCAGGTGAGAGGTGGGGCAGGAACAGGTTCCAGAGCCCGCGTTCGCGCGCCGCCGCCTTCAGCTTGTCGAGCATCGGCGGATCGCCGTCGTGCCCGAGCGCCTCGGCTTGTTCGAGGTACTCCGCCTCGTTCGGGTAGATGTGGTCGTCCAGGAAGGAGACGACGTCGGCCAGCAGCGCCTTGCCCTGATCGGAGAATTCGTACGGCATGGCTTTGGTCTAGTCCCGCGAACGCATCGGGTGCGAACCGCCCCTTCGCTACCCTGGCAAGTCTCGCGGGTGTAGCTCAATGGTCAGAGTTCCAGCCTTCCAAGCTGGCTATGCGGGTTCGATTCCCGTCACCCGCTCTCGTCAGCGTCCGGCGATGGTCCTGACCTCGTCTTGCCATGAGAGCACGTCCTCGAGCGGCACCGCTCGCTGCGCCTGGAGCAAGAACGCGCCCCGCCGCCCGATGGCCGATTCGGACTTCATCGCCGAAACCTCGTCCGGGTATTCGGCGATGGACAACAGGCAGTTGTCGCTCCACAGCACGTACTGAGCCTTGAGCTCGCCGCCGCACTTGGCGACGATCTCGTAGGCCGCGACCTGCTCGGCGAGCCGTTCGTCGTCGCTCATGTCGGCCCACTTGGGTGCGAATGTCAGCTTCGTCGCAGTGAGATAGCTCATACCACCCTCCCTCCAGGTTGGTCCCGCAGATGTCTCCGACGGTGACGTTAGCGACAGGTCACGAGGCGCGCTCAGGTGACGCGGCAGTC